>NZ_JAENSV010000014.1:0-141886 GCF_016613265.1 Pseudomonas sp. MF6751 | reverse complement strand
CGGCGCTTGGGTGAAAGGAGGAGGGGCGAAATCTCCCACGGTCTGTACTGCGTCAACAGTCAGAATCGGGCTTTGTCCCTTCTCCTCCCTTCAAGTCCTAGCATACAAGCGGGCTTGCTCGCGAAGGTGGTGTGTCAGCCACTGAATATTCAACTGAGCCACCGCTTTCGCAGGCAAGCCAGCTCCCACACTGGTCATGCATTGCCCACAAAAAATCAGCGCCTGGCACAGATCCCTGTGGGAGCGGGCTTGCCCGCGAAGGCGGCGTGTCAGTCACTGAATATTCAACTGAGCCACCGCTATCGCAGGCAAGCCAGCTCCCACACTGGTCATGCATTGCCCAAAAAAATCAGCGCCTGGCATAGATCCCTGTGGGAGCGGGCTTGCCCGCGAAGGCGGTGTGTCAGTCACAGAATATTCAACTGAGCCACCGCTATCGCAGGCAAGCCAGCTCCCACACTGGTCATGCATTGCCCACAAAAAATCAGCACCTGGCACAGATCCCTGTGGGAGCGGGCTTGCCCGCGAAGGCGGTGTGTCAGCCACTGAATATTCAACTGAGCCCCCCCTATCGCAGGCAAGCCAGCTCTCACACTGGTCATGCATTGCCCAAAAAAAATCAGCGCCTGGCATAGATCCCTGTGGGAGCGGGCTTGCCCGCGAAGGCGGCGTGTCAGTCACTGAATATTCAACTGAGCCACCGCTATCGCCGGCAAGCCCCCCACAGGTTTTGGGAAGGTGGCTGGAGAAGCTCATTTGATGCGGTAGTGGAAGGTGTTGCGCACTGCCGGTACGGCAACAGCCTTGCCATCGACGATTCTCGGCTGGTAGCGAAAAGTATTGGCCGCCGCCAATGAGGGCCTGATGAACAACGGGTGACAGCCGTCCAATACCTTGGGGTTTTCCACGTGCCCCTGGGTGTTGACGGTGTACTCCACCGAGCAGTCGCCTTCGATGTTCTTGTCCAGGGCGCGTTCGGGGTAGTCGGGGGCGGCCTTGCTCAAGGGTTGGTACTGGCGGCTATCGAATGCAGGGGTAGACGCAGGCACGGCGGCTCGGGCTTTTTCCGAAGCGGCACGCGCCTGACTCAGACGTTGCTGTTCCAACTCCCGATTGCGCTGCTCGGTCGCCATGCGCTGCTGTTGTTGCTCGAGTTTCTTTTCTTCAACCCGCTTGCGCGCCAGCGCGGCTTTCTCGAGCTTTTGCGCCTGGACCTGCGGATCAACCGTCGGCCTGGTCGGTACCGGGATGACAACAGGTTCTGCCAGCGCGGCAGCTACGGGCTCGGGTGTCGGCACAGGCGCCGGCGCCGGAGCGGGTAAAACCACCAACTGCGTGTGCATCACCCGCGGCGCATCCACCCCTGGTCGCTCCGTCGACCAGCACAGCATCAACGCCACTGCCACCGCACCATGCAGCGCCACGGCCAGACTCGCTGCCAGGCTTTTACGCCATAAACCATCGCCGTTGGGCGCCAAGGCCAGTGCCGGACTGTGCAGGATCATCGCCGTCATTGCGGGGCCTCGGTGACGAGCCCAAGATTGCTGACGCCGCCCTTCTGCAGCACCGCCATGGCCGCCACTACACGGCCATAACCTGCATTGTCGTCAGCGCGGATATACACCTGGGTATCGCTGCGCGCCGCCACCACCTGCATGACCTTGGCGCTCATTTCTTCCAGGGTCACCGCGCTGTCGGTCTGCTGGCGCGTATCCAGCTCGCCACCCAGGTTCCAGTAGTAGCCACCGTCCGCCTTCACCGATAACGTCAGGATCTGCTGGCGCGTATCGGTGGCCAGCGCCTCGGCGGCGACCTTGGGCAGTTCGATCTTTACGCCCTGGGTGAGCATGGGCGCAGTGACCATGAAGATCACCAGCAGCACCAGCATCACGTCGATGTAGGGCACCACATTCATCTCGGCCTTGGGCCCGTGCTTGCGTTGCGGCCTGATCAACATCGCTTTGCTCCTTGTTCAGGCGGCCACGGCCAGGTTGATCGAGGTACCGCGCAGCATCCGGTGCAGGTGCACTTGCAGTTCATTGCCGAAAGCGTAGTAGCGCGTGAGCAAGGTCTGGCTGCGGGCCGCGAAACGGTTATAGGCGATCACTGCCGGAATCGCCGCAAACAGGCCAATGGCCGTGGCAATCAAGGCTTCTGCAATACCCGGTGCCACGGTCGATAGCGTGGCCTGTTGCACCTGCGACAAGCCGAGGAACGAGTTCATGATGCCCCACACAGTCCCGAACAGGCCGATATAGGGGCTGACCGACCCCACCGTCGCCAGAAACTGCAGGCCCTTTTCCAGCTCCAGCTCCTGCTCGGTAATCGCTACCTGCAAGGCGCGCTCCACACCCTCGAGCACTGCCGGATCGTGGTGGTGCAGATGCTGGTATTCCTGCATGCCGGCAATAAAGATCGGCGCCACACCGCCCTCGCCCGCCTGCACGGTGTCGCGATACAAGGGTTGCAGGTCCGACACGACGCGAAAGCGCGCCAGGAAGCCGTTGAGCTGCCGTTCCAGACCACGCAGCACACTGCTGCGCTGAATGATCAGGTACCAGCTGAGCAAGGAAGCCAGCAGCAAAGTGACCATCACAGCCTTGACCAACAGGCTGGCGTCGCTGATCAAACTCCAGATCGTCATATGTTCCATCGTCGCGTGCATGGTAAAGCTCCTATTCGATTAAAAACGGATGACTGCGTGATGACAGCTCAGGGTAATTTCAACGCGCGGCTCACCTCGGCCCAGGGCACGAACTTGAAGTTCTGGGCTTGCTCAGGCATGCGCTTGCGCCCGTCCTGCACCACCAGCATGCCCTGGCTCCATGGCCCGCCGAGGTTGACGGCAGTGACCTCCAGGCCATCGGTTTCCGAGGCGCCATCAATGCCGGCGGCCGCATTGAGGCCAACGCGCAAGGCGCCGTGCACAGCGAATGGCGGCTCGGCGTCCAGCACCAGGTAGCTGTCATTGCCTTGGCTGGAGATCACCAGGTAATCCCGTGCGGGGCTTTGATACAGCGCCAGGCCTTCGACATCTGCGTGCAGTTGCGGGCCGACTTTGATCACCGAAGTGAGCGTGGCCGGTTGGTCGGCACGGGCATCCATCGCCCACACGCCGACATCTTCCTCACCGATAAACAAGCGTTGGCGCTGGTCATCAGCCACACAGCCCTCGGGTTGGCTGTCGACCTTGAACTGGCGCACCACCTCGCCCTGCACACGGCCAGCCGGCGCACTCAGGCGGTATTGCAGGAAGGTGCCATCCTTGTCATTGGCGAACGCGTAGAGTTCACCGCTGGCGGGCTGGTACAGGCAGATGCCGTAGATGTCCTTGAGTGGCGTGGGGACCTCACCGGCTTCAAGCAACTCGCCGCTCTGGCGGTCGATGCTGAACAGGCTCAGGCTATTGCGGTCGCGATTACTCGCCACGGCCAGGTCGACGGTGTGCGTACCGAGTTTGAAGCCAGGGCGTATGTCGACATTGTTCAGGCGCCCCACTGCCAGCTCCTGCAACAGCTTGCCGTCGAGATCGTAGGCCAGCAGGCCCTGTTTCTTGTTGGTCCCCAGCACGCGACTTTTGGCCGGCGTTTCAGGGTGAATCCAGATGGCCGGGTCATCCGCCGCGTCACCTTGACGACCCACGGGTTCGGTCTGGCGCAGTGCGGCGACTTGCGCAAGTATCGGCGCAACCGGCACCGGCGTGGCTTGCCAGTCAAGGCGGCCCTGATAGAGCTGGCCGCTGTCGTCATCCCGCACCAGCACCTGCCGGCCCTGTATCACCAACTGCTCCGGTTCCTTGAGGCCCGGCAAGGCCAGGCTGGACTGCCCCACCCAACGTTCCCCGACTTGCTGAAACAGCTGCAACTGCGCGGTTTTCGGGTCCAGCGCGAGCATCCCGCCCGGCACCAGGGCCATGGCGCCTGCTTCGCGCTGGGGATCGTCGAACAGCGCCACGGGCGTGCGCTTCACCTCGGCTTCCGGGTGCGCCGGGTAGGCCCACCAGCCGACGTTTTGCTCGTTCACCACCAATCGCTCGGCCGCATCATCCACTTGGCAGTATTGCGCCGATGGCGGCAGTGGCAGGCTGCGAACACGCTGCGCCTGGGCCAACAGCGTCGAACCATTGCCCACCAGCCACTGCTCGCCCTTGCCCTCTTCACCGACCAGAAACACAAACAGGTTGGCCGCCGAATCGCGATAGAGGCACAGGCTATTTACCGCGAAGTCGCGGGTCGGCAGGTACAGCGGCGTACCCCAGGTTTTGCCGGCGCCATCGAGACCGATCAGCAAGGCCTGCTGGCGGTCGTTATCGAGGCTTGCGATCAGCGATTGAGTGCCGGCAGCGCGGGTGTCGAGGCTGCTGAAACGGCCTTTGAAGCGGGCCAGTTCGGCGCCTTTATCGTCGACCAGCAGCAGGCCGTCGCGGGCACTGGCGGCAACGCGCTGGGTGCCGCCGGGCAGGAAGGCAACGGCTTGGGCGTTCAGGCTGGGTGCCCAAGGGGTCAACGGTAGGTCGGTGGCGAACGCATTGGCGCTGCTAACCAGTACGACCAGCAGGCACAGCTTGGAAATTCTCATGAACAAACAAATCCTTCAGCAAGCACGCGTTATCGTTAGAAATGAGTGAAGGTCAGGCCCAACTTGTAGGTGGGGCCGTACTCTTCGTACTGGCCGTTGTAGCTACGGTGGCCGGTGTAGACGAAGTACGACTCGTCGGTGAGGTTCTGTGCCTCGAAGCTGACCTGCAGGTTCTTGGTCAGTGAGTAGCGCGCACTGAAATCAACGAAGGTTTGCGCGTCGACGTGCAGGTCATGGGCCTTGTCATTGATCGACGCCAACTCATACAAATAGGCCGATTTGTAATTGGCCGACAGGCGCAGGCTGAGGGTGTCGTCTTCCCAACCGAGCATCAGGTTGCCGACCGTGTCCGACTGGTTGGGCAGGCTGATGTTGCGCTTGCGATTGCGCCCGCTGGCACTGTCGAAACCCTCGATGTCTGCGCTGGAACGGCTGAAGGTGCTGTTGGCACCGATCATCAGGCCGTTCCATGGCGCAGGCAGCCAGTCGAACTTCTGTGAGTAGGCCAGTTCCAGGCCATACAGTTTGGCGCTGTCGCCGTTGGCAAAGGTGTGCGCCTCGGCGAAGTTGGCCCAGGCACCGGTACCAGCCACGTCGGTGTTGTAGACGAAATTCTGGATGTCTTTGTAGAACACGAAGGCCGACACGGTACCGGCACGGCCCATGAAATGCTCGATGCCCAGGTCCAGGTTGCTTGATTCCAGAGGCTTGAGGTCCGGGTTGCCGAACGTGGCCTCGTCATCGTCGATCACAAAACCCGGGGCCAGTTGGCCAAAGGTCGGACGCACCACCGATTTGGTCCAGGCGGCGCGCACCTGGGTGTTCTTGTCAATCTGGTAGCGTGCGTGCAGGCCCGGCAGCCAATGGTGATAACGGCGCTTGGTCTCGGTGGCGCTGAACTGGCCGTCCGTGGCACCGGTGCCCTTGGCTTCGAACTCGGTACCCTCGTAACGCATACCGGCGATGAAGCGCCAGTCGTCAATATCGACGGTGTTCATCAGGTAGCCGGCATTGATGTCTTCGCGGATGGTGAAGTCATTGACAGTGGATTCGGTCGGGTCATAGAAGTCATCGCGATTGAGGCCGCCGATCAACTGGCGGATATTGCCCGCGCTGATGCCTGGGCCAAAGCGGCCGAGGCGGTAGTCGACGTTGCCCTTCTGGAACTGCGTGAGGTTGAGTTGTTCATCGCTAAAGCCCTGTTCATCCAGGTCCTTGTAGACCCAGGCCTCCAGGTCATTGTCCTTGTGGCGCCGGCTGACCTTGCCGCCGAACTTGAACTGGGATGCGTAACCGCTGAGGTCATAGTCGCGGGCAAGGTCCAGGCGCAGGTTCTTCTCGGTGTCCTGGGTGTGCTGTTTTTCCCAGTCGACTTTGTCGAGGCTGAAATTGGCCGGGTCGTAGAAACCGCTACCAACGATCGGGCGCGGCTTGGCCTTGTCGTAGAAGCCGCTGTCAGCAAAGTCACCGCCGTCGAAGGTCGCACCGGCAATATGCCCCGGGCTGTCTTCGCTGGAACGGCTGTAACCGGCCTGGCCGCTCAAGGTCCACAGGCCGAGCATGCGTTCACCGCCCACTACGTAGGACTGGATTTGCTGGGTTTCCTCGCGGTTCTTGAGCTTGCGCTTACCCTCGGCGTCGCCCAATTGGCCAGGCGCTTGCGGGTCAGCGAACTCGAGGCTGGCAGCGTTGCGGGTTTCGGTGTCCTTGTAGCGACTGTAGAGGGTGCGCAGGTAGTAGCTGCTCAGGTCATCGGGCTTGTAATCGAAGTTAAGGCCACCACCGGCGCGTTCACGGCTGATGTCGTAGTCGCGCTGCTCGAATTCGTTGAGCCGGGCGCCGTTAGTGAAGTCCCAGGCGCCGCCGGTTTCAACGTTGTCCGAGCCGAAATCACGCTTCTGCCAACTGAGGGCCGCGGCCACGCCAAAGTTGTCGATACCGTCGCCGAGGCTGAACCGGTTACTGGCGGCGCCGGAGAATTTCGGGCTGGTCTGGTGCGTGTTCTTGTCGTAGCTGGCCTCGGTGCTGCCGGTGTAGAACAGGCCCTTGTGGTCGAACGCCGAAAGGCTTTTCACATCGACGGTGCCGCCGAGGGAGTTGGCGTCCATGTCCGGTGTGAGCGTCTTGATCACCGACAGCGACTGCACCAATTCCGAAGGCAGAACATCGAGGGCCACGGCGCGGCGCTCGCTCTCGGGCGAGGGCACCAGGGTGCCGTTGATGGTCACGCTGTTGAGGTCCGGGCCCAGGCCACGCACGCTGACAAAGCGGCCTTCGCCCTGGTCACGTTCAACGCTGATGCCCGGCAAGCGCTGCACCGCCTCGGCAACGTTCTCATCCGGCAACTGGGCGACGCCGTCGGCATGCACCACGCTCTTGATACTGTCGGAAGAGCGCTGCTCCTTGAGGGCGCTGTCGATCGCAGCGGCTTGGCCGACCACATCGACATGCTCGGTGGCCGCTTCCGCGGCGTTGAGCCGCTCGCAGGCTATCGCCAGAGCCAAGGCGGTAAGCGTAAAGCTGACGAGCCCGGTGCGCTTGTACATGAAACCCTCCCCAAGAATCCGTTGACGCCAGGCAAGGGGCCCGGCAACTGGGAGGGCACGCTAGGGATGGGGCGTGACGGTTCTGTGACAGGGTTGCAGGCAGAGCCTGTCAAAGCGGGGTTTACAGGCTGCTGGAGCGTGTAAATGAGCTGAAATGACCTCGGGAGAGCAAGCAGGCTTGCCTGCGATAGCGGCCGGAAAGCCGATGCTTATCTCTCTGACACCCCGCAGTCCTAATGTGGGAGCTGGCTTGCCTGCGAAGACGGCAGTTCAATCGACAGAGAAGTCGAATGTGCCGCCCAGGTAACCACGATGCGAAGCGAGGTGCCGAGTGGTGGGGCAAGAGCCTTTTGCTTACTTTTGGCTGGGCCGGCATTCCGGCTCTTTTCAAAAGTGAGCCGCTGTAAAAGCGGAACCCTAAGTGGCCGTTACCGCAGGAATGGATATCTACACAATCCAACTGTGTCGCCTGTCAGGCCGCCTTCGCGAGCAAGCCCGCTCCCACAATTGGATCGTGGGATGTCAGGTAGAGAAGTGTCGGCTGTGAGGGCGCCATCGCAGGCAAGCCAGCTCCCACATGGGTTCCATGTTCAGCTGAAAAATGTGCGAGGCCATGAGCTGATTCGACCCTCCCCGCCCGTCATCCAACCGTCACATCCATCTGCTGTGCTGG
Source organism: Pseudomonas sp. MF6751 (assembly GCF_016613265.1). NCBI lineage: Bacteria > Pseudomonadati > Pseudomonadota > Gammaproteobacteria > Pseudomonadales > Pseudomonadaceae > Pseudomonas > Pseudomonas sp. MF6751. Next base: position 134,089 of record NZ_JAENSV010000014.1, on the reverse strand, counting down.
CGCCCATTACTCATTTGCCCAAGGACCCGTGGCCATGTTTTCCGTGCTCAAACCCCACCGCTGGAAACTCGCGTTGCTCCTGATCGCCGCCAACCTCGGGCTGCTCCTGCACCTGGCCTGCGGCGAGCTCAAGAGCGTCAGCGAATGGGTATGGCTGGATATCGTCGGCGAAGGCGGTTCGGCGCTGCTCGCGCTGATCTGGTTGGGCCTGGTGTTGAAAAGCCGCCCGGCCGGACGGGTCACCCAATACCTGGCGCTGGGGCTGTCGTGCATCTTTTTTTCCTGGTGGATCGACAGCCTCGACGAATTCATCCGCCTGCCTGACAGCGTGTCCTGGGATCACTGGCTGGAGTCAGGACCAATGCCGGTGGGCATGATCCTGCTGACGATTGGCATTTATCACTGGCACCACGAACAACTGGCGATCAGCGCGCAGATGGAAAAACGCGAGCGGTTGTTTCGCGAGCACCGACTATTCGACAAACTCACGCCCCTGGCCGGCGCCGACTACCTCAAGCGCCAACTCGCCGACAGCCTGCGCGACAGCCAAGCGCAGCAACAACCACTGTCGTTGCTGGCCCTGGACCTGGATAACTTCGCCACCATCAACCAGGTCTACGGGCATGCCGAGGGCGATGCGGTGCTACAGGCGGTCAGCCATGTGCTGCTGCTCAACCTGCGCCGCCAGGACCTGTTGTGCCGCCTGGCGGGCGATCGTTTTGTGGTGCTGCTGCCCAACACCGGCGAGCGCCAGGCCCAGGGCCTGGCGCTGGAGTTGCAACACGCGGTGCAGAGCCTCGCCCACAAGACCCGGCAACAGGGCGAACGCCTGCAACTGACGGCGACCACGGCGGTGGTGATGGCCTTGCAAGAGTCACCCCACGAGCTGCTCAAGCGGCTGAATATGGGCCTGGCCCGGGCCAAGCACCCCCTTGCGAAAAGTGCCTGAAATGGCCGTGAAAACCAGCTGGTATGAAAACGACAGCCGCTTCATCCCCGGTCACTATCAACCCGCCACGTTGATCGACCTGGGCTTGTCCCGGGACATCGACAGCCATCGCCTGCTGCGCGGCACCGGCCTGTTCCACGAAGACATCCTGGCCGGCAATGCGCGGTTGAGCCCGCAACAGTTCCTGGGTTTGATCGGCAACAGCCGCAGACTGCTGGATGCCGATGACAGCAGTTTCCTGTTTGGCCAACGCCTGCTGCCCGGCTACTACGGCGCGGCCAGTCATGCCCTGGGGCATGCACAGAACCTTCATCAGGCCCTGGATATCCTGATCCAGCAACAAGTGCTGCTCAGCCCGCTGGCCACGCTGCAACTGGAGCTGGATGAGCACCACGCCTACCTGTATTGGTTGGACAGCTGCGGCGCCGGCGAACACTGGCGCTTTCTGCTTGAAGCCAGCATGACTTCACTGGTTGCCATGAGCCAATGGCTCAGCGGCCAGCGCTTGCCGTGGGTGTGCAGCTTCAGCCATGCCGAACCTCGGTATGTCGAGCAATACTGGGTGCATCTGGGCGAACACACGCGCTTCGAACGTCCTCTGGACATGATGTGCCTCCCCCGTGAATACCTCACCCACATCTGGCCGGGCGCTTCGGCCACGGCGGGCCAGGTCGCGCGCCAGCAAGCCCTTGAACAAATCGAGCAACTGGGCTTTGCCACAAGTTTTCTGGACTGCCTCTATGCCTACCTTCGCGAACACGTGCGCCAGCCACCAAGCCTGGAACAGGCCGCGCACACCTTCGCCATGAGCCCGGCCACGCTAAAGCGCAAGTTGCAACGGCACGACACCGGTTTTCAGCAACAGGTCGACCGGGTGCGCAAGCACGTGGCGTTGCACCTGTACCAGGCCAAGGGGTGGAGTAACGAGCAAGTGGCGGCGTACCTGAGCTTCAACGATGCGGCGAATTTTCGGCGCTCGTTCAAGCGGTGGACGGGCAGCACGCCCAACCTGATCCGCCAACTGTTCAGCAGCCGCTAGCCAGGCGTTCGCGCAGGAACTCCACCAGCGCTTGCACCGGGCGTGAACTCTGGCGGTGCTGCGGGTACACCGCCGACAGGGTCAAGGCTTCAGGAGCGAAGCCCTCCAGTACCTTGACCAGACGCCCATCCTTCAAGGCCTCGCTGACAATGAACGTCGGTAGGTAGGTAACGCCCAAACCGGCTATCGCGGTATCGCGCAGCAGGTCACCGTTGTTGACGCGCATGCGCCCACTGACGCTCAACGCTTGCACCTTGCCTTTGAAACGCCATTGCACCTGACGGCCGTGGCCGTAAGGCAGGCAGTCGTGCGTGGCTAAATCCTCGGGTTTCAATGGCGTACCCCGCAGCGCCAGGTAGTCGGGGCTGGCGCAATACACCCGCTCGATAGCGGCGATCCGCCGGGCGATCAGGGTGGAGTCTTCCAGGGTGCCGATGCGCAGCACCAGGTCGTAGCCTTCGCCGATCAAGTCCACCGGGCGGTCGCTCAGGTCGACTTCAACGCAGACCTGCGGATGCTGGCGCAAGAACAACGGCAACAGGCAACCCAGGTGCGCCATGGCGAACGACAAGGGGGCACTGAGGCGAATGGTGCCGCGGGGTTCGCTGTTCTGGCCGGCGATGCCCTGCTCCACTTGCTCCACCTCACCGAGCAGGCGCAAGGCCGACTCGTAGTAACTCTGGCCCAGCGGCGTGACGTCCAGGCGCCGTGTGGAGCGGTTGAGCAGGCGTACGCCCAGGCGGTCTTCCAGTTGGATCAGGCGGCGGCTGACGAATTGCTTGGACAAGCCCAATTGCTCGGCGGCGGCAGTGAAACTGCCGGATTCCATGACCTGGCAGAACAGGCGCATGTCTTCGAAGGGGTTCATTGTCGCTTCTCAGGGGACGATAGGCTGTTTTATAGCCTGTCAGTGGTCACACCACAAACCAAAATGTGAACACAATCAAATGTGGGAGCTGGCTTGCCTGCGATGGCGGTGGTTCAGTTGAAAAATCGGTGGCTGGCATACCGCTATCGCGGGCAAGCCCGCTCCCACAGGGGATCTGTGCCAGGCGCTGATGTTGCGGGCAATACATAACCCGTGTGGGAGCCAGATTGCCAGCTCCCACAGGGTTTTGCGGTGTTTTACAGAGCAGGTTACTTGGCAGCGAACGCCGAGTAGCTGTTCATCAGGTTGCGGTAGTTGGGAATGCGCGGGGAAAGCAGGTTGGCCAGGCCTTCCATGTCGTTGCGCCAGTCCACTTGCAGCTCGCAGGCCACCGAGAACCAGTTGACCAGTTGCGCACCGGCGGCGGTCATACGCGCCCAGGCGGCTTGTTGCACGGTTTCGTTGAAAGTGCCGGAAGCGTCGGTGACCACGAAAACCTCGAAGCCTTCAGCAAGGGCGCACAGGGTCGGGAATGCCACGCACACGTCGGTCACCACACCGGCAATGATGATCTGCTTGCGGCCGGTCGCCTTGACGGCCTTGACGAAATCTTCGTTGTCCCACGCGTTGATCTGGCCAGGGCGCGGGATGTACGGCGCGTCGGGGAACAGTTCTTTGAGCTCAGGCACCAGCGGGCCGTTGGGGCCGCTTTCAAAGCTGGTGGTCAGGATGGTGGGCAGGTTGAAGAACTTCGCCACGTCGGCCAGGGCCAGCACGTTGTTCTTGAACTCGTTGGGGGAGAAATCCTGCACCAGGGAGATCAGGCCGGTCTGGTGATCAACCAACAGCACAACAGCATCGTCTTTGTTCAAGCGCTTGTAAGTCATGGGTAACTCCTTTGGGGATAGGGTGTTCTTCAAAAGGCAAAGCAGGAGCAGCCGAACGCACCCCAGAACCCCTGGAAGTCGCTGACCGGCACGCTGGAAAGGCGCGCTTTTTCATGGCTGTGGGCATGCACGCCACAAGGGCCGCTGCACTGGTGAACCTGGGCCTGCATCGGCGACGTCGGGCGCCAGTGCCCCGGCACCTTGACCACTGGCGACCAGTCGGGAAGCACCGGTACCCGTGGCGGGGCGAAATCTTCGAAGTCGCCAGCGCCGTACACGACCTTGCCGCCGACCACCGTCAGCACCGACTCGATCCATTTGATGGCTTCTTCCTCGACACTGAAAAAGTCCGCCGACAACGCGGCGACATCCGCCAGTTGGCCGACCTTGATCTGGCCTTTCTTACCCTGCTCGGAGGAGAACCAGGCGCTGCCGTGGGTGAACAACTCCAACGCGGTAAGGCGCGGCAAGCCCTCGGCGTGCAGCTCCAGGCCTCCGACGGTACGGCCGCTGACCATCCAGTACAGCGAGGTCCAAGGATTATAGCTCGACACGCGGGTGGCATCGGTGCCCGCCCCTACCGGCACGCCTTCGGCCAGCATGCGCTTGATCGGCGGTGTGGCTTCGGCGGCCTTGGCGCCGTAGCGCTCGACGAAGTATTCGCCCTGGAACGCCATGCGATCCTGGATCGCAATACCGCCACCGAGGGCACGCACGCGTTCGATGTTTTTCGGGGTGATGGTTTCGGCGTGGTCGAAGAACCACGGCAAGCCATTGAACGGAATGTCGCGGTTGACCTTCTCGAACACGTCGAGCATGCGCGAGATGGACTCGTCGTAAGTGGCATGCAGACGGAACGGCCAGCGCTGTTCCACCAGGTGGCGCACCACCGGTTCCAGTTCCTGTTCCATGGTCAGCGGCAGGTCCGGGCGGGGTTCGAGGAAGTCTTCGAAATCCGCCGCCGAGAACACCAGCATCTCGCCGGCCCCGTTATGGCGCAGGTAGTCATCGCCCTGATGCAGGGTGACGCTGCCGGTCCAGTTCTTGAAGTCGCTGAGCTCTTCCTTGGGCTTCTGGGTGAACAGGTTGTAGGCGATGCGCACCGTCAACTGTTGATCCTTGGCCAGTTGCTCGATCACCGCGTAGTCATCGGGGTAGTTCTGGAAGCCGCCGCCGGCATCGATCGCGCTGGTCAGGCCCAGGCGATTGAGTTCCCGCATGAACTGGCGGGTGGAGTTGACCTGGTATTCCAAAGGCAGTTTCGGGCCCTTGGCCAAGGTCGCATACAGGATCATCGCGTTAGGCCGCGCCACCAGCATGCCGGTAGGGTTGCCGTTGCTGTCGCGCACGATCTCACCGCCCGGCGGGTTCGGCGTGTCCTTGGTGTAGCCCGCCACCCGCAGGGCTGCGCGGTTGAGCAAGGCGCGGTCGTACAAGTGCAGCACGAACACCGGGGTGTCCGGGGCGGCCTGGTTGAGTTCTTCCAGGGTGGGCATGCGCTTTTCAGCGAACTGGAATTCGTTCCAGCCGCCCACCACGCGTACCCATTGCGGCGTGGGCGTGCGGTCCGCCTGGTCCTTGAGCATGCGCAAGGCGTCGGCCAGGGACGGCACGCCTTCCCAGCGCAGTTCAAGGTTGTAGTTCAACCCGCCACGAATCAGGTGCAAGTGCGAGTCGTTGAGGCCGGGAATTACGGTGCGGCCCTTGAGGTCGATGACCTGGGTGCCGCTGCCGCGCAGGGCCATGGCTTCGCCGTCGGTACCCACGGCGACAAAGCGCCCTTGGTGGATGGCTACGGCGGTGGCGCGTGGGTTTTCCCGGTCCACGGTGTGGAACTGGCCATTGAACAGAATCAGATCGGCGTTCATAGGGTTTCCTTTACAGAGGCTTCAAGCCAGGGAGCGAACAGGCGGGTGGCCGCCGGCATCAGCAGGTACACCACCAGCAACACGATGGTCAGGGTGACCAGGAAGGTGGAGACCACGTAATTGGACAAAAACGGGTGCAACCGCAGGATCGGCCCCCAGATAAACGGCAGCAGCAGGGTTTGCGGCAGGATCACAAACAGGCTGACCACCGCCTGCTTCCAGCGCGGCGGCTTGGCACCACCCTCGGCCTGGGGCGTGAACCAGAATTCATTGGCGGCGCCGATTTCCGTCTGGTCGCCGTCCGCCAGCATCGGCGCGGCTTCGTCGATCAGGGCCTGGCGTTGCGGGGAGCCGAGCCACAGCTCAAGGGCGCTGGTGGAGCTATAGCGCAGCACACAAGTGAACAACGCCATGCCGTTTTGCTGGCTGCGCACCACGTCAACACCAAGGTGCCCAGGGCGTTCGCCCGCGATGCGCACGATGCGGCGCAACCAGGCTTCGTACTCGACTTCAAAACCGGGTTTGACCCGGTGCTTGACGACCAGGGTGACGACTTCGTCGGGGCTGGTGTTGGTGGTTGAATCCATGGCTGAGTGCTTCCCCGGGGTATTGAGCGATGGGGAGAGTCTGGCGGCTTGGCGGCTGGGGAGAATTGGATGTATGTGCTGTTTGGCTTGTTGCAGGCAAAACTATGTGGCCCGCGCCATATGCTCCGCAATCCTGCCCCTCAGCCACCGCTCCGCTGGGTCGTTGTCATGCACCCCGCTCCACACCATCGACAACTCCGCTGCATCAATCGCAAACGGTGGGTCCTCGGCGCGCAGGCGTGTGCCCTCGGTCAACGCGCACGCGGCGTAATCGGGCACGGTGGCGATAATCTGCGTCCCCGCCAGCAACGCCCGTAACCCGCTGAACTGCGGTACCGCCAGTACCACGCGGCGCGAGCGGCCGATGCGGGCCAGGTCCAGGTCGATATTGCCGCTCAGGTCACCGGAGAACGACACCATTGCATGGGGCCTGGCGCAGTAATCATCCAGGGTCAGCGGCGCCTCGCCGTCATCGCCGCGCAGGACCTTGCAGGGGATATCGCGCAGCTTCTTGCGCTTGGCATTGGCCGGCAGGTCGGTGGTGTAGCTGACCCCCACGGAAATTTCACCGCTGGCCAGCAGCGAAGGCATCAACAGGTAATTGGCGCGGCGCACCACTACGATGATGCCCGGCGCTTCTTCGCGCAGGCGGCTGAGTAACGACGGAAACAGCCCGAATTCCGCATCATCCGACAGGCCGATGCGAAACACCGCGCAGCTGGTGGAGGGATCGAAATCCTTGGCACGGCTGACGGCGCCCGAGATGGTGTCCATGGCCGGTTGCAGCTCCTTAAGTATCGCCAGTGCACGCGCCGTGGGTTCCATGGCACGGCCGTTGCGCAGCAGCAACGGGTCGTCGAACAAATCGCGCAAGCGGCCCAATGCAGCGCTCACTGCCGGTTGGCCGATAAACAGTTTTTCGGCGACTCGGGTGAGGTTTTTCTCGAACATCAAGGCTTCGAAAATCACCAGCAGGTTCATATCGACGCGGCGCAGATCGTTGCGGTTCATGGGCGCTATCCAAACGTTTTCCAGGAGGCCAGGGAAGCATGCACTGCACGCCTGGGATTGCATAGCTGTGCTGTCTTTTCCGGCACCGCACCTGGCGAAATTAACAACGATTAACTCGTCAGCCAGGCACTCCGGCAACAAGATAAAGCGCGTCTACACTGCACCCATCCACCGGGAACGTTCCCATCGACTGCGGATATTTGTCATGGCCCGACTCGAGCAATATGCCCCCCGGTTGCCCGCCACCGGTGGCCTGTGCCCCCGGCGTGAGCGCATCGCCAAGCAACTGATCCTCGCCAACCTCGGCGAAAGCCTGGCGATCGCCGACCTGGCCCAGGCCTGCGCCTTGTCGCGCAGCCATTTTTCCCGCGCCTTCAAGTGCACCACCGGGCTGTCGCCCCAGGAATGGATTCGCCAGCAACGCATCCAGCGCGCCAAGGAACTGATTACCGGCTCGTCCCTGAGCCTCACCCAGATCAGCCTGGAATGTGGCTTTTGCGACCAGGCGCACTTCTGCCATATGTTCACCCGCAGCGAAGGCGTCAACCCGATGACCTGGCGAAATCACCACTCGCGCAGCAAACCTGATGTGATCGCTGCCTAGTGGTCTGCACGTACCTGGAATATGCTGGCCGCTCCCTTCCTCCAGAACCTGGGCAGCCATGAATGACTTGAGCGACCAGGCCGTGCATTTCGGCCCCTACCGCATCCACCCGCGCCAGCGCCTGGTGCTGGAGGCCGGCCGCCCGCTACGCCTGGGGCGGCGGGCGGTGGACATTCTGCTGATCCTGCTGGAGCACGCCGGCAATGTGGTGAGCAAACAGGAGTTGATCGCACGGGTCTGGCCCAAAAGCGTGGTGGAAGACGGCAACCTGCGGGTGCACATGGCTGCGTTGCGCAAGGCGCTGGGCGACGGCCAGGCCGGGCAGCGCTATATCGTCACGGTCGCCCAGCGCGGCTACAGTTTTGTTGCGCCACTGAGCATCGAACCCATGACGCTGCCCACCGACGGTGCGCCCCAACGCCCCAGCCATAACCTGCCCCTGCGCCGCACGCGCATGATCGGCCGCCAAGCGCTGATCGACGCCCTGGTACAACAACTGCCGCAGCAACGCTTTATCACCCTGACCGGCGCCGGTGGCATCGGCAAGACCACCGTCGCCCTGCGCGTCGCGGAATTGCTGATCGGGCATTACCGCGACGGTATTCACCTGCTGGACCTGGCGCCGCTCAGTGCCGCGTCCATGATCCTACCCAACCTGGCCGCCCTGCTCGGCCTGACACCGGGCGAGAATGCCTCCCTGGCCAGCCTCGCCCGCAGCCTGCAGGCACGCCAGATGCTGCTGGTGATCGACAACTGCGAGCACCTGCTCGACGACATCGCCCTGATCAGTGAAACCCTGCTGCGCCATGCACCGCACCTGCACATCCTCACCACCAGCCGCGAAGCCCTGCGCGCCGAAGGTGAATATGTGCAGCGCCTTGAACCGCTGGCCTGCCCGCCCGCCACCGGCAACCGCGCCCAGGCCCTGGGTTACCCGGCCATGCAATTGCTGATCGAGCGCGCCATGTCCCACCAGGAGAGCTTTGCCCTCAGCGACGCTGAACTGCCCCTGGCGATTGATATCTGCCAGCGCCTGGACGGCATTCCCCTGGCGATCGAACTGGTGGCCGCGCAAATTGAACGGTTTGGCTTGCCGGGCCTGCTGGTGCAGATGGAAGACAACTTTCGCCTGCTGACCCGCGGCCGACGCAGCGCCCTGCCCCGCCAGCAGACCCTGCGCGCCACGCTCGACTGGAGCTTTGACCTGCTCACCGACTGCGAACAAATCTGCCTGCGCCGCCTGGCGGTCTTCCGTGGCGGCTTCAGCCTGGTCAGCGCAGCGGCGGTGATCGCCGGGGAGCAAGTGGCTCCCGCCGAAGTGCTGGGCTCCATTACGCAACTGGTGGCCAAGTCGTTGTTGAACGTGGAAGCAAGCGATGACGAGATGGTCTATCGCCTGCTGGACATCACCCGCACCTACGCCCTGGAAAAGCTCAGCCAGGCCTGCGAACTGCATGCCACGCGAGAGCGCCACGCTGCACGCTGCCTGGCGCTGATGGAACAGGCCCAGGGCGACTGGGACCTGATCGCCACACAGCCGTGGATCGACCGTTACGCACCGCTGCGCGAAGACGTGCGCGCCGCCCTCGACTGGGGCTTTGCCGATGGCGGTGCGCAGTTACTGGCTATCCGCCTGACGGTCAGCGCGATGCCACTGTGGCAAGAGTTGTCGTTGCTGCGTGAGCACGGCGGCTATGTGGACCAGGCGCTGGCGCTGATCGGCCAGGTCACCGCGCCCTGCACGCAATTGACCCTGCAACTGCAATTGGCCCTGGGCAGCCTCTCCTACCACGCCATGGGCGCCGCACCTCGGACCATTGCGGCATTCGAGGGTGCCGCACGCCTGGCCGAGACAACCCAGGACCTTGGCGGCCAGTTGCGGGCGGTCTCCGGGCTGATGGCGGTGAACCTGTGCGCCGGGCGCTACGGCCCAGCGCAGGCGCTGAGTGTACAGTTCGAACGCCTCGACCCACGCACCGAGCCGTTGCTGGACCTTAGCGCGCAGCGGTTGCGTGCGCTGGGCCAGCATTACACCGGCAACCAGACGCTCGCCCGGCACCACGCCGAGCAGGTGCTGCAGCGCATGTCCCAAAGCGGTCACGTGAACCGCTTTGCCCTCGGCGTTGGCGTGCAGTACGACCAGGGCGTCGCCTCCTTGACCGTGCTGGCGCGAATCCTGTGGTTGCAGGGCTTTCCCGAGCGCGCCTGGCGCACCGCCAGTCAGGCGCTGGAGTTGGCGCTACAGATCAACCACGGCACCTCGATCTGCTACACCCTGGCCCTGGCTGGGGTGGTGATCGCCCGCTACAACGGCGCCGAAGACGACGCCCAAGCCCTGCAAAGGCTGCTGCTGGAGCAGTCGCACAAGCATTCGGTGCAGTTGTTCCAGACCTGGGCCGGGCATTACGCCGGTATTCTTGGCCATCCGGATTGGCAGGGCCTGGGCCTGATCCAAGACACCTTGATCACCTTCGGCACCCATGCCGTGGATGTGCCAACCCTGGAACGCGCGCGCAGTGGCGCGGCGGGCTGGTGCGCCCCGGAGATTCTGCGGGTGTACGCCTTGCAGCTAGAGGATGAGCACACCACTGAAACCCTGCTGCTGGAGGCGCTGGGCCTGGCGCACCAGCAAGGCGCCCTGGCCTGGGAGCTGCGCTGCGGCGCAGCCCTGGCGCAACTGTGGCAACAGCAGGGGCGCATTCAGCTCGCCAGGGACTTGCTCGGTTCAATCCATGCACGTTTCAGCGAGGGCTTCGCCACTCAGGATCTACTGCACGTGCGCTGCCTGCTCGACGAGTTGCAGGACAAACGGCCGGCCTGAGAACGCGCCCAGGCAAGGCGCGTAGCCTTGCTGCAAACGCGCGACCTGGCGCGGGTCGCGCAGTTGCCCCAGGGCGTAGCTGCGCACACAGTTGAGCAACCGATAGCGCGCCGGGCCCAGGCCGGGCTCGACGCTCAGCAGCGAGACGTTGACCAGGCGTGCCAGCAGGTAAGAAAGATCGGCATGTTCGAGCTCGGTACCGGTCACCAGGTCACTCAGGGTGGGTAAGGTGACTGCCATCTTGAACAGACTCAATTGCAGAAACAGCCAGCACTCCGGCAGGCTCAAGCGCTCGTAGCTCCAATCCAGGGCCGCGGTCAGTGAGCGATGGCGCTCCACTGCCGTGCGGCGCCCGCGGGCCAGCACTTGCAAGCCTGTGCGTACTTGCATCTGCACACCGCCGATGCCCAACGCATCCACCTGGGCGGCCGCCAATTCCAGGGCCAACGGCAGGCCGTCCAGACGCCGACACAGGTCGCCCAGCGGCGCCAGGTCCTGAGGCCGCAAATCAAACCCCTGCTGATTGGCACGCGCGCGCGCCACGAACAGTTGCACCGCAGGACAGGCCATCGCCTGCTCGACATTGGCCAACGCCTTTGGCGACGGCACTTCCAGCCGAGGCACGCGCACTGCCCACTCGCCAGGGGCCAGCAAGGCTTCGCGGCTGGTGATCAGCACGCTGATGCCCGGCGCCGTCTCGCGTAGCGCACGCATCAGTTGTCGACACGCGCCCAGCAGCAGGTCAGCGCCGTCGAGTACCAGCAACACGTGGCGCGAGGCCAGGCGCCGGCCCAGTTCGTTGAGGCTCGCGGGCGTCGAATGCAACTGCAACACCCTGGCCAGGCTACCGAGCAGTTCGCTCGGGGTTTGCACAACGGCCATGTCGACCCACCATACGCCGTCGCGATAACGCGGCAATACCCGCTCGGTCAGGGCCAGGGCCAGCGTGCTCTTGCCAATGCCGGCCACGCCGGTGAGGGTCAATAAGCGCTGCACAGGCAACCGTCGCGCCAGCACGCCCACCAGTTCATCACGCCCCCACACCGGGCTGAGCCGTGCAGCCAGGTTGTGCTGAGGCAGCAGCGTCGGCAGCGCGTCCTGCGCAGGCGCAGCGAAGCAGTAACCGCGCTGGGGGTGATTGAGGATCCAGCGTTGGCCGTCCAGGGCACGACGCAGCGCGGCGATGTGCACGCGCAGGTTGCTGTCTTCAACGACGCTGTTGGGCCACACCCGTTCGATCAAGGTCGCCTTGCTGACGAAGTGCCCGGGCGCTTCGAGCAGTACCGCGAGAATATCCAAGGCTCGCCCACCCAGTGGCACCGGCCAGCCCGCCTTGCTGACCAGGCGCTGCTGCCGATGAAAGATGTAGGGGCCAAAGCTCACCGCCGTAGCATTTTGCATGTCCGTCACAGCGCTGAAACACCCGTGCTTGAGTGCCTGCGCATCCTTTTTCCATGGGCTCGACGCTATCTTGCCAGTTGGCGATGACAGGACAATGCTGGCACGGGGAGCGATACGGACAATCGGGTGCCTGAGACGGACATGGTGTCGCTAACTGAACTGTTGTCGGTATTGGGTCGGGTTCAGCCCGAGCTTTTCGCTGAACAGAAAGCGCATATGCCGCACGCTGCCAAAGCCTGCGTGGAAGGCCACGGTCTTGAGCGGCAGGTCGGTGGTTTCCAGCAGGTGCCGGGCCCGGTCGATGCGCGCGCCCTGCAGGAACGCCATGGGCGTCATCTGCACCTCCTTGGCGAACAGCCGCGCGAAGTGGCGTGCGCTCATTCCGGCCAACTCAGCCATGGACTCGATGGTAAAGGGTTGATCCAGATGCGCCAGGACGTGGTTCTGCACGCGGGTGATCGGAGTTTCCTGAGGCGCCACGGCCGCGGTCATCGGGCTGAACTGGGCCTGGCCGCCCTGGCGTTTCATCACCACCAGCAGCACCTTGGCCACGTCCACCGCCACCTGCTTGCCGTGGTCCTGGGCAACGACCGACAGGGCCAGGTCGATACCCGCAGTGACGCCGCCAGAGGTGATCAGGCGCCCGTCCTGCAAATAGATGCGATCGGTCTCGACGATGGCGTTGGGAAACGCCTTGATCAACCGCTCGGTGTAGTGCCAATGGGTGGTCACGCGGTGCCCGTCGAGCAAACCTGCGTGGCCGAGCACAAAAGCGCCGGTGCAGATCGAGCCAAAACGCCGAGCCCGTGACGCCGCGGCTTTGAGCCAGGGCAACAACGCGGGGTGGCATTCGTTATAGGCGCCGGGGCCGCCCGGCACCAACAGCAGGTCATAAGCCGCCTGGGCCTGGTTCAACAGCAGGTCGGTCTGCACGCTCACACCATTGGAGGCCTGCAACGGGCCGGGCTCAGTGCCGATGGTCAGGATCTGGTAGTGGTCGGCCGCTGGCAGGTAGCGGTTGGCAATCGAAAACACTTCCAGCGGCCCGGCCATGTCGAGCAGCAGGAAGTCCGGGAACAGCGCCATGGCCACGGTTTTCATAAGCGGGAAATGTCCATCGAGAAGGAGTGCGACGGGCATTATGGCACGACCTTAACTGTCAACTTGAAAGAGACAGTTATTCTATTTTCATCTTCTTAATCAATCATTCGTTAACCATTAACCTTCTTCTCAACGCAAGCGCTCTGCATCTCGCAGCCCGCGCTCACTTGAGGACTGGACCATGCTGACCCTTCGCAAAGCTTCCGAACGCGGCGCCGCCAATCACGGTTGGTTGAAGTCGTTCCACACCTTTTCTTTCGCCAACTACTGGAACCCCAAGGAACAGGGTTTTTCCGACCTGCTGGTGATCAACGACGACCGCGTCGCCGCAGGAAAAGGCTTCGGCCAGCACCCGCACCGCGACATGGAGATCTTCTCCTACGTGCTCGAAGGCGCGCTGGAACACAAGGACACCCTGGGCACCGGCTCGGTGATCCGCCCCGGCGATGTGCAACTGATGAGCGCGGGCAGCGGCGTAGCCCACAGTGAGTTCAACCACAGCCAGCGGCTTGGCGTGCACTTCCTGCAAATCTGGATCGTGCCCAACGAAGCCGGCGCCAAACCGCGCTATCAGCAGGAGCACTTCACAGAAGCGCAAAAACGTGGGCGCTTGCAGTTGATCATCTCGCCGGAGGGCGCCAACGGTTCGCTGAAAGTGCGCCAGGACGCACGGGTGTATGCCGGGCTGTTCGACGCTGACGAAAGTGCCCGCCTGGAGCTGGCACCGGATCGCTACGCCTACATCCATGTGGCACGCGGCAGCGTTGAACTCAACGGCCAGCGCTTGCAGGAAGGCGACGGTGTACGGGTACGTGACGAACGCCAGATCCGCCTGAGCCACGGCGAAGACGCTGAAGTACTGGTGTTTGACCTGCGCCCCAACGAACTGCCGCAAATGCCATGACGGCCGCAGTGATGGTCCTGCCAGCAGGACCATCGTTGGCATCGATAGTCACCATCAGCGCAATGAAGTTCTCTAAAAAAATGCAACGCGTAACATCAAACCCATGCCAAACGGCACCCAACTAAAACACTCGGAGCACATCATCATGAAACGCCAACTCTTGCTTAGCCTCGCTTTCTCGGTACTCGCTGCAAACGCTTTTGCCCACCCGGTTGTCGCTGAAGGCGGCGCGGATCGCCTGATAGAAACCCGTGTTGCCGAAGGTGGCGCGGATCGTCTGCAAGAACGTGGTTTGGCTGAAGGCGGTGCTGATCGCTTGCAGGAACGTGGCCTGGCTGAAGGTGGTGCCGATCGTCTGCAGGAACGTGGCCTGGCTGAAGGTGGTGCCGATCGCCTGCAGGAACGTGGCCTGGCTGAAGGTGGTGCCGAGCGTCTGCAGGAACGTGGCCTGGCTGAAGGCGGTGCTGATCGTCTGCAGGAACGTGGTCTGGCTGAAGGTGGTGCCGAGCGTCTGCAGGAACGTGGTCTGGCTGAAGGTGGTGCCGAGCGTCTGCTGAGCACCCACGTATAACCCCGCACTGTTGGCGGGACACCCCAAACCGGCCTGATCAGCCGGTTTTTTTTCGTCTTCGATTTGCCTGGGTATCCACACGATGTCGACTGAAGCGCTAAGCCGTTCCTCAACCCGGCAACGGGATTACCCGCAGCGGCCGTACCGACTTGTAGGAAAAACTCGAATAGATCTCCTTGACGCAAGGCAAGGTCTGCAAGACCTCTCGGGCAAACTCACCGAACGATTCCAGGTCCTTGGCCACTACTTCCAGCAAAAAATCATAGCGCCCAGAGACGTTATGGCACGCCACAATTTCTGGGATGGCCAACAGACGTTGCTCGAACGCCCGGGCAATTTCCTGGGTGTGGCTTTCCATCATGATGCTGACAAACGCGGTCACCCCGTAGCCCAGTGCCTTGGGCGAGAGAATCGCCTGGTAGCCACTGATCACCCCACTTTCTTCCAGGGTGCGCACCCGACGCCAGCACGGTGAAGTGGTGAGCGCCACCCGCTCGGCCAACTCGGCCACGGTCAGGCGGGCATTGCCCTGCAACGCGTTCAAAAGGGCTTTATCGGTGCGGTCCAGCTTGATGGGCATAACGTGCCTCTAATCATTATTTTTATCGGTGTTTGATCCACAAACGCAGGTTTTTCCGGGCTTTTTTGCAAGGTTCATCCGTGGTTATGAGCATAGCATTGTAGGAAATAAGGAGCGCCCGACATGCACAATAAACACACCACATTCGGCTTTTCCACCCGTGCCATACACCACGGCTATGACCCCCAGGACCACCACGGCGCACTCGTCCCGCCGATCTATCTGTCTGCGACCTTCGCCTTTCCCACCGTCGAATACGGCGCCGCCTGCTTTGCCGGCGAAGCCAGCGGCCACTTCTATACGCGCATTTCCAACCCGACCCTGGCCCTGCTGGAGTCACGCATGGCCAGCCTGGAAAACGGCGAGGCCGCCGTGGCGTTCAGCTCCGGCATGGGCGCGATTGCCGCGACGTTCTGGACCCTGTTGCGCCCGGGCGACGAGATCATCGTCAGCCAGACGCTCTATGGTTGTACGTTCGCCCTGCTGCACCACGGCCTGAGCGAATTCGGCATCAAGGTGCGGCATGTCGACCTGACCGACCTCACCGCCCTGCAAGCAGCGTTCTCCCCGGCCACCCGCATGCTCTACTGCGAGACCCCGGCCAACCCCAACCTGCGCCTGATCGACATCGCCGCCGTGGCCGAACTGGCCCATCAGCAGCCAAATGTCACCGTGGTGGTCGATAACACCTATTGCACTCCCTACCTGCAACGCCCCCTGGAACTGGGTGCCGATGTGGTGGTGCACTCGGCCACCAAATACCTCAGTGGCCACGGCGACATCACCGCAGGCATCGCGGTGAGCAACCAGGCCCTGGCGCAGCGCATTCGCCTGCAAGGGCTCAAGGACCTGACCGGCGCGGTGATGTCGCCCCAGGACGCCGCATTGCTGATGCGCGGCCTCAAGACCCTGGGCCTGCGCATGGACCGCCATTGCAGCAACGCCCAAGCGGTGGCCGAGGCGCTGCAGGCGCACCCTGCGGTGCAGTGGGTAACCTACCCCGGTCTGCGCTCTTTCCCACAATACGAACTGGCATGCCGGCAAATGAAACTGCCCGGCGGCATGATCGCCTTTGAACTCAAGGGCGGCATCGAAACCGGTCAGCGCTTCATGAACGCACTGCAACTGTTCACCCGCGCAGTCAGCCTGGGGGATGCCGAATCACTGGCCCAACACCCGGCGAGCATGACCCACTCCACCTACACGCCCGAACAACGGGCGCAGCACGGTATCAGCGAGGGCCTGGTGCGTTTGTCGGTGGGGCTTGAAGACGTTGCCGACCTGCTGGCCGATATCCAACAGGCCCTGGCCAAGTGCAGCGCTGCCAACCTGCGGCCCATTGCGACAGCGGCGTATGCGATGAAATAGCGTCCAACCCCCATGGGTCATGCGGTGCCTGGGCGGCGGTCGGAAGGATCCGACTGCCGCTCTGCCTGTTTAATGTTCTTTTTTCGCAGATTGGATCCCCCTCCTTTAGCCAGCCTGTACTAGCATGTCAGCGGCGGGACGCACTATCACTGCAGGTTATTCACATTAGTTACCTTCTTAACCCCCGTCGCTATAAGGCCCAATACCTGCACGAAACTCATGGACGAATTGATGAACTCACACCTGTTCCCACAGATAGGCAAGGTCATCGCCAGCACCGGCAGCCGCCATTTCCCACGCATGCTGCATGACCTTATCCTCACCCAATTGGCAGTGGACGCCACCCATATCACCCAATTGCAAGTCAGCCGCGAAGGCCTTGGCCGCCGCAAGATCAGCCCGGTGTACACCGATTCGGTGGCGGCCCTGGGCAGCGAGCAACTGGCCGCACAACTGCACCTCACGCGCCGCAAGGACGATGTGCGCTATGTACTGTCGGTATATCGCTCGCACCCGTCCGACAGCTTTTCCGCGCAAGAACGCAGCATGCTCCAGGACTTCTCCACACTGTTGCTGCCCATGGTGGAAAAACACATCACCGCGCTGCAGCCATCGCTCCCGGACAGCCCGTGCGCAGTGCCTCAACCCCAGGGCATCGACACCTTGCGCCGACGCATCCAGGAGCGCCTGCTGCAATCGGGGCTGACCTTGTCCAACCGTGAACTGGAAGTGTGCGTAGGCCTGCTGGCCGGGCGCACCGCGCCGGAGTTGGCCGAGCAACTGGCGTTGAAGGTCAACACCATCGAGAGCTACCTCAAGCGTGCGGCGATTAAGTTGGGGATCAGCGGGCGGCACTCGTTGTTGCGGTGGATGTACTCGACCGAGTCTGACACGGCCCTATAACCCAAGCCTAAATCCCATGTGGGAGCTGGCTTGCCTGCGATAGCCATAGGTATCTACATAACTCTGTTAGCTCAACGGTAACCACGATGCGACGCGAGCCGCTCTTGATCTTGATCTGCTTTTGATCTTAGGCGCCCCGTTAAACCACGCTGGCGGATTACGGGCACACCGAGCCTAAGCGAGGTGCCGAGTGGTGGGGCAAGAGCGCTTTGCTTACTTTTGTCTGGGCCGGCATTCCGGCTTTTCGAAAGTGAGCCGCCGTCAGGGCGGAACCCTAAGTGGCCGTTACCGCAGGAATGGATATGTACACGGTCCAACTGTGTTGACTGTCAGGCCGTCTTCGCAGGCAAGCCAGCTCCCACATTGGATCGCGGGGCATCAGTTATATCTGTTTCGGCTGCCAGGCCGTCACGGGAGCAAGCTCCCTCGCCACAGATTTAGCGTCGTGCCGAAGTTGTGTAGATACCTATGCTGCGATAGCGGTGGGTCAGCAACTCTGGGGAGGCTGTCACGCCGCTATCGCAGGCAAGCCAGCTCCCACAGGTTTGAGCGCCGTTGGGTAGTCCGGATCAGTCCCGGGCCAGTGCCTCTATCGGGTCCAACCGCGCCGCATTCCGCGCCGGTACAAAACCAAACACAATGCCGATCAACGTCGAACAGGCAAACGCGGTAATGATCGAGCCCACCGAAAACACCATCTCCCACTCCTTCACAAACAGCGAAAACAGGTAGCCGATGGCGTAGGACAACGAGATCCCGATGATCCCGCCGATCAGGCACACCATCACCGCCTCCACCAGAAACTGCTGGCGAATATCCGATTGCCGCGCCCCCACCGCCATGCGAATCCCGATTTCACGGGTGCGCTCGGTGACCGACACCAGCATGATATTCATCACACCAATACCGCCCACCAGCAAAGAAATCACCGCAATCAACGACAGCAACAGCGCGAGGGAGCGGCTGGTTTTCTGCACCGTCTGCATGATGCTGTCGAGGTTG
This sequence comes from Pseudomonas sp. MF6751, assembly GCF_016613265.1. Lineage (NCBI taxonomy): Bacteria > Pseudomonadati > Pseudomonadota > Gammaproteobacteria > Pseudomonadales > Pseudomonadaceae > Pseudomonas > Pseudomonas sp. MF6751. Next base: position 115,625 of record NZ_JAENSV010000014.1, on the reverse strand, counting down.
TTGGTGAAGAAATCCTTGGTGCCGTGGCGTTGCAGCATGAGCTTATTGACGTTGTCTTCCACCACCTTGCTCGGCTGGCCGTCCTTGATGCGCACGGTGATGCTGTCCAGATGACGCTGGCCCAGCAGACGGCCCGCCGCGGTTTCGTATGGCACCCACACGTTCAGGGCCTTGCTGGCGGCGAACATGTTTTTATTGTCCGCCGTCACCCCGATCACCGTGCACGGCAGGTTGCCTATCAGGATCACCTGGCCCAGCGGGTCGATGTTGGGCCCGAACAGGCGCTGGCGAGTATTGTGGTCGATCACCACCACCTGGGCCTGGCGCCGCGCATCGCTTTCGCTGAAGGCAATGCCGGCTTCAAGCTTGAGGCCCTTGACCTTGAAGTAGCGGTCACTGACACCATTGACCTGTGCATCCACGTCGATGTTGCCAAAGCGCAGCATCAGGTTGCGGCCCACCACCGGCGTGGCGCTGTCGACGTAATACAGCTGGTTCAGCGCGTCCACATCCGAGGGCATCAGCGTCTGGATCGCCGAGGCTCGACTGTCGCCAAAGCTGGTGCCGGAAAAGATATCGATGGTGTTGCTGCCGATCGCCTGGATGTCCTTGAGCACATAGCGCTTGGCGCCTTCGCCGATGGCCGAAATCGACACCACCGAGGTGATGCCGATGACAATCCCGAGCATGGTCAGCAAGGTGCGCATGCGGTGGGAGATCAGCGCCACCCACGCCATGTTGAACGCTTCCTTGAACAGCCCCAGGCTCGCCACCAGGCGCCGCGCCCCGCTGCGTCGGGGCTCGACCGGCGCCTCGACGGGCAATTCCAGGCCAACGCTGTCGTTGGCCTTGTCGCTGATGATCTCGCCATCACACACCTCGACAATGCGCTGGGCGTTCGCCGCGACCTTGGGGTCGTGGGTGACGATAATCACCGTGTGCCCCGCCGCGTGCAGTTCGGCGAGGATGCGCATCACCTCCTTGCCGCTGTGGGTGTCGAGGGCGCCGGTGGGTTCGTCGGCCAGGATCACTTCACCGCCATTCATCAAGGCCCGCGCAATACTCACCCGCTGCTGTTGCCCGCCAGACAGTTGGCTGGGCCGATGGCTGGTGTGGCCCGACAGGCCCAGGCGTGCCAGCAATTCCCCGGCGCGGCTATGGCGCTGGCTTTGCGGGGTGCCGGCGTAGATCGCCGGCATCTCCACGTTGTGCAAAGCGCTCAGGTGCGCGAGCAAATGGTAACGCTGGAAGATAAACCCGAAGTAATCGCGCCGCAGCTCTGCCAGTTGCTCATCGCCCAGGGAGCGGGTTTCGATGCCATTGATCTTGTAGCTGCCGGCGGTAGCGTAATCCAGGCCACCGAGGATGTTCATCAGGGTCGATTTACCCGAACCGGAGGCGCCGATAATCGCCAGCATTTCCCCGGCATGGATGGTCAGGTCGATGCCCTTGAGCGCGATGAATTCACGCTCGCCGGCCATGAAGCTGCGGGTGATGCCCTTGAGTTCCAACAGAGGCTGGGTCATGACTCAACTCCCCGCCACGGCAGGTGTAGCATCGCCGATCACCACGGTGTCGCCCTCGGCCAGGCCGTCAAGGATCTGCACCTTGACGTTGTTATTGATACCGGTCTTCACCGTGCGGGCGACCGCCTTGCCCTTGGCATCCAGCACCCGCACTTCGTAGCGGCCATCGGCATTGCGCACGCCCAGCGCCGCCACGGGCACCATCAGCGCGGCCTGGGCGGTGTCGAGCACGATGCGCACCTGGGCGGTCATGGCGATGCGCAGGCGGTGCTCTGGGTTGGGCACGTCGAACAAAGCGTTGTAAAACACCGCGGTGTTTTGCTTCGGCGTACCGGCGGTCTGGGTTTCCAGGAAATTCTGCGGCGCCGGCTCGGTGCCGCGCAGCTTGGCGTAATAGCGCTTGTCCGCCTCGCCGAGGATGGTGAAGTACACCTGCTGGCCGGGGCTGATATGAATCACATCCGCTTCCGACACTTGGGCCTTGACGGTCATGGTGTCCAGGTCTGCCAGCTTGAGCAGCACGGGCGCCAACTGGCTGGCAATCACGGTCTGGCCTTCCTGGGTGACGATGCCCACCACGTCGCCGTCGATGGGAGCGTTGATGCGGGTATAGGCCAGGTTGACCTTGGCGGTGTCGATCTGGATGTGCGCGCTTTTGATCTGCGCGTCCAGGGACAGCAGGTTGGCCTGCTGCACCTGGTAGGTCGATTCGGCGTCTTCGAAATCCTGGCGTGACACCGACTCATCGGCCTGCAAGCCTTTGTAGCGCTCATATACAGACCTGGCCTGCTTGAGCTGCGCGGCTGTCGCCCGGCGTTGGGCCTGGAGGTTTTCTTCATCGACCTGGGCTTTGCGCAGGGTGTTCTGCAGGATCAAGGGGTCGATTTCGGCCAGCCATTGGCCCTTCTTTACCTTGTCGCCAACTTTGACTTTCAGCGACTTGAGCTGGCCAGAGACCTGGGCACCGACGTCGACTTGTTTGACGCCTTCGAGCAGGCCGGTGGCCAATACCGCGTTTTCGATATCGCCGCGTTCGGCGGTCGCGGTGAGGTATTGGGGGGCGTCGGCGGGGGCGTTTACGGTGTAGATGGCCAGGCCGATTGCGACGGCCACTGAAGCCAGAATGCCGATTTTGCGGAGTTTAGACGTTTGCATGGTTGGCTTCTTGATTGAGTACAAATATGGTTGCGCGCTGACGCTGGCCTGGGTAAAGACCTGACAGCCGACCCCTGTCTACCTGACATCCCTCGGTCCAAATGTGGGAGCTGGCTTGCCTGCGATGGCGGCCTTCTGGTCGACCATTTAGTTGGGTTGGAATGCGTACATATCCATTCCTGCGGTAACGGCCACCTAGGGTTCCGCTCTGACAGCGGCTCACTTTTGAAAAGCGCAAAAGTAAGCAAAACGCTCTTGCCCGACCACTCGGCACCTCGCCTAGGCTCGGTGTGCCCGTAATCCGCCAGTGATTTGGGGGGCCGCCGCCCCGCGCCATCCATGGCGCGGGGCGGCTAAACCGGCATCCCTGCCGGTTTACCCCCCAAATCCCTGTCGAATTCCGGCCAGCGTGGTTTAACGGGGCGCCTAAGATCAAAAGCAGATCAAGAGCAAGATCAAAAGCCGCTCGCTTCGCATCGTGGTTACCGGGGGCAGGCTTACCCCCAAATGTCTCACTGAGCTCCCCCTCAAAAACCGGTCGGCTATAAGGCCGCCGCGCTCTGCTTTTGATCTGAAATCGCCCCGTTAAACCACGCTGGCCGAACGCAGGTTTTGCAGCGTGGGTAACCCGGCAGGACGCCGGGTTAGCCGCACTGGGCCAGGGATGGCCCATTGCGGCGGCCCACGCTGCAAAACCTGCGTTCGGGCACACCGAGCCTAGGCGAGGTGCCGAGTGGTGGGGCGAAGGCCTTTTGGTTACTTTTGGGCCTTTCCAAAAGTGACCCGCTGTCAGAGCGGAACCATAGGTGGCCGTTACCGCAGGAACGGATATGTACACAGACACCCCCCTATTGCCCCCACATTTGGATCGGTGCCCCCCGCTCAAGACACCACCTCCCCAACCCCAACAACTTCCAACCACCACCTGGCCAACCCCAAAACATTCGGCGCCTTGAGCAAGGTAAAGTGATTCCCCCCGCCATACCAAACCTCCAACCCACCGCCCTGCCCTCGCCACCCCTCGATCATCACCCCCTGCTCACGCTGGTTCCCCGCCGAATCCAACGCCGGGTCCTGCGCCAACACCAGGCGCACCACCCCGTCATACCGCCCTTGCGGCTGATACACCGTGCGCAACGCCGCCGCGTAAGTGCGCGCCGGTCCATCCATCGCCTCCAGCGCCGCACGCGCCGGCAACAACCCCACACTCACCATTCCCCCATGCAACGCTTGTCGCTGCGCCACCTCATCGCGCCCGGCAAAGTCCACAGGATCAATCCCCAGTGACTTCCCAGCCGCCAACTGCATCGCCTCGATCAACCGCAACAACGCCGCCGTCGAGGTATATGCCTTGCCCGCACGCCCCGGCGACTCGCTGTCGATCACCGTCAACGACCCCACCTCACGCCCCATTGCCTGCAAGCGCAGCGCCATTTCCAGTGCCACCCAGCCGCCGAACGAATGCCCCACCAGATGCACCGGCCCTTCGGGGCATTCCTGTTCCAGCGCCGCCAGGTAACACTGGGCCGCCGCTTCCACCTGGCTATGGGGCACCGCCTCGCCATCCAGCCCCCGCGGCTGCAAGCCATACAGCGGCCAGTCACGTCCCAGCGCTTCGCTCAAACCCACAAAGCCGGTGACGCTGTCTCCCGCGCCTGGTACGCAGAACACCGGCGCATAACCGGCGCGCCCGCTCTGGATACGCAGCAAGGGTGAGTGCGCCGCGCAGCTCGCCGGAGTACTCGCCGCCAGCGCTCGGCTCATGGCCTGGCCAAGGCTCTGGATATGCGGCGCCTGCATCATGCTCTGGTGATCCCCCGGGACCTGCACCTGGCGCAGTTGCCCAGGCGCCAGGGCGGTGTCCCAACCCAGCGCGGCACTGCGCCGCGACAGTTCGGTAGGCCGCTGCTCGGCGCTGAACAGGTGCACCGGAATCGGCAGCGGGAACAGGCTGTAGTGGGCCAGGGCATGCCCATGGCCGACTTCCCGCTGCAAAAAGCTCAGCAGGTCGGCGTCCGTCGCCGCTGCCATTTGCGCGTATAGCAAACCTTGATCGCGACAGCGTTGCAGCAGAGCCGCAAAGTCCAGCTGTCCAAGGCCCGCCTCCAGTTGTTCCAGGTTCGCCAGCTCATCCACACCTCCCTGTGCCTTCCAATAGGCCGTGCACTGCAACAACAAATGCCGCTTGAGGGCATCCGGCCCGCTCCAGCGTGACTTGCCCTGGTCGGTCATGCGCGGCACGTAGCTGTCGATCAAGCCGAGAAACGCCACGGCCTCATCCTGCCCCAGCAACTGCATGGCAACTTCATAGGCCAGCACCCCCCCAAAGGACCACCCCGCCAGCCGGTAAGGACCGTGGGGCTGGATCTGGCGAATCAGCCCGACCATGCGCGCGGCCAGGCCTTCCATGCTGTCCAGATGCGCCTCGCCCAGGGCCAGGCCCGGCAGGCCATATATCGGGTAATCGCCAGGCAGGTGCTGGCCCAGCGCCGGGAAGTACACGTCCATGCCACTGAACTCGTGCACCAGGAATAACGGTGCCTGCGCCCCGCGGCTACGCACTGTGATCACTGCCGCCTCAGGCAGCACATCGTCACCGCGCAGGCGCAGCAGCGCCGCGACCGAGGCCACGCTGGCATGCTCGAACAGCTCGGCCAGCGACACTGGCAACCCGGCCTCGTCCAGCCGATTGACCAGGCGAATCGCCAACAAGGAATGCCCGCCCAGTTCGAAGAAACTGTCATGGCGCCCCACCTGCTCAAGCTTCAATACCTCGGCCCACAGCTGGGCCAAGGTCTGTTCCAGTGCATCGATCGGTGCTTCAAATGTGCCGCTGGCCGAAGCCTCCCACGTCGGTACCGGCAAGGCTTTGCGATCGACCTTGCCATTGGCCGTCAACGGCAGTTGCTCAAGGATCACAAAGGCCGACGGCACCATGTAGGCCGGCAAGTGCGCCTGCAGATAAGCCCGCACCGGCTCGATGCCGACCGGCTCGCCCGCCCAGGTGAAATAGGCCACCAGGCGTTTGTCCCCCGGCACGTCCTCGCGGGCCAGCAGCACCCCCTCGCGGATTCCGGAGAATGTCGCCAAGCGTGCTTCGATCTCACCCAGCTCAATGCGAAAGCCACGGATCTTCACTTGGTCGTCATTGCGCCCGATGCACTCCAGCAGTCCGTCTGCGGTCCAGCGTCCGAGGTCGCCGGTGCGGTACAGCAAGGCGCCTGGATTGAACGGGTTCTGCACGAACTTTTCCGCCGTCAACTCAGGGCGGTTCAGGTAGCCCTGGGCGACACCGTCGCCGCCGATGCAGATTTCGCCGGTCACCCCCAGGGGCAGCAGGTGCAACTGCGCATCCAGCACGTAGACCTGCGTGTTGGAAATGGGTCGCCCTACCGGCACGCTGTCGGCTTCAGCGGCAATGGCGCGCACTTCAAAAGTGGTGGCGTAGGTGGTGGTTTCGGTCGGCCCGTAGCAATGCACCAGACGCAGCCCCGGAGCCAGCCCCAGCAGGTTGCGGAACGCCGCCGGGTCGGCACGCTCGCCGCCGCACAGCAAAATACGCAAGCCGGCCAGGGCCTGGGGAATCAGTTGCACATACTGGTTGAACAGCGCCGTGGTAACGAACAGCACCGTCGCGCCCTTGAGTGCCGCGCCGAACGCCAGCGGGTCGAGCAAGGTGGCGTGGTCGATCACCTGCACCTGACCGCCGTTGAGCAACGGCCCCCAGACGTCCATGGTGCTGGCATCGAAGGCCGGGTTCGAGGCGAAGGCCACGCGGTCATTGGGATTGAAATCGGCGTAGCCGTTGTTGAGCACCAGACGTGTGATGCCACGGTGAGGCACCAATACGCCTTTGGGCATGCCAGTGGAGCCGGAGGTGTACATGATGTACGCCACACTCCGCGAGGATTGCGGCAGGCCCGGGTTGTGGTCGGGGTGCGAGTCAAGGCCCAGGGTGTCCAGGTCCAGACGCTGCGCCGCGCTCTCCACGCTGCAGTCGCTACCGGTCAACAGCCAGGCCGCGCCGCTGTCTTGCAGCATGAAGCTCTGGCGTTCGGCCGGCGCGCTGATGTCCAGCGGCACATAGGCGGCGGCGCATTTGAGAATCGCCAGTTGGCTGACCAGCAACGCCACCGAGCGTGGCAGCAGGATCGCCACGTTATCGCCGGGGCACACACCCAGGCCGAGCAGGTGATGGGCCAGGCGGTTGGCGCGGCGGTTGAGTTCGCCATAGCTTATCCGTTGTTCGCCGTGCAGCACCGCCACCGCGTCGGGGCGCGCCTGCGCCTGGGCTTCGAACACCTGCTGCACGCTGTGTTCACGGGGGAACGCACGAGCCGTAGCGTTGAAGCCCTCAAGCAGTTGCTGGCGTTCAGCCAGGGGCAGGATCGGCAAGCAACTGAGGGCGATGTCGCTGCGCTCTTCCAGTGCCTGCACCACCTGCACCAAGGCGTTATGCAGGTAGTCGCCCAAGCGTCGGGCCCCCTGCCCCATGGCCGTGAGGCTGAAACCTTCACCCAGGTCATCCACGCTCACCGACACGCCGTAGTGGGTGTGTTCCTCGGTCTTGAGCACCTCGATCCCCTGCCACGCCTCGGCCACGCCCCCGGCCTGGGGCGCACTGTGGCGGTAGTTGAACAGCACGCTGAACAACGGCGTGGCCATGGGTACGCCGCTGCAACGCTGGGCCAGCGCCAAAGGCGCGTGTTCATGGCTGAGCAGTTGGGTCAGGCGCCCATGGGTGGCACGCAGCGCGGTCAGTACCGGGTGTTCACCCAGATCGACTCGCAGCGGCAAGGTATTGATAAACACCCCCATGGCGCGCTCGGCACCTTCGCCGCCTTGCAGGCGACCGAGCATCACCGTGCCGAACACCACCTGTTCACGAGCGCAGACCGTGCCCAGCACATGGGCCCAGGCCAGGTGCATGAGGCTGGCGGCGCTGACTCCCGCTTGACGCGCCTGGTGGCGCAGGCGCCGACTCAACCCCAGGTCGAGACTCACCTTCACGCGCTCATCGGCACCCAGGTGCGGTACGTCGGTGGGTTCGTCGACCTCAGCGAGCATTTCGCGGAAAAACGGCTCGTGGTCCTCAGCGCCCAGACGAGTCTGGGCCACGTAGTTGCGGTACGGCACGGGTGCGGCCAAGGTGTCTTGCGTGCCCAACAGGAAGGCCTGCATTTCGTGTTGCAGGATGTCCAACGCGATGTGGTCCATCACCAGATGGTGGAACAGCAACGTCGCCACCACCCGCTGCGACTCCTCGGCATACACCAGGCGCATCAAGGGTGCCTGGGCGAGGTCCAGGCGTGGCGGCACCGAGCCGTTTTCAACAGGTAATAAGGCGGTGCGCCATACCACCTGCACCGGCTCCTCCAGCCCGTCCCAGTGGAAGGACGAACGCAGGATGTCATGGCGCTCGATCACCGCCTGCAAGGCATGGGCAAAGGCGTCCAGGCGCAGGCGGCTGTCGAAAGCAAACTGCGCCTGCAGCACATAGGCATCGTCACCTTGCACGGCGCGATGCTGATACAGGATGCCGGCCTGCAAGGGTGCCAGCGGGTAAATATCCTGCACATTCGCCGCACCGCCGGGGATGCTGGCGACGATGCGCTCGATGGCAGCGGGGTCCAGGGTGATCAGCGCAAGCATGTCCGGCGTAATCCGGGTGCAGTCGGCCGCAATGCGATTGGCCGGCACCGCCACTTCACGCCCACCGCCCAAGGCCGCAGCCAGGGCAGACAAGGTCGGTTGGCCAAACAGCACTTTCACATCCGCCGAAAAGCCCAGGCGGCGCATGCGCCCGATCAGGCTGACTGCCAGCAATGAGTGGCCACCCAATTCAAAGAAGTTGTCATGCCGACCCACGCGCTCCACGTTGAGCAATTCGGCCCACAGTGCCGCCAGGGTGATTTCTGTATCACCCACGGGCGCTTCATAGTCGCGCACGCTCGACGCGTCCAGGCCCGCCGTCGGTAGTGCCTTGCGGTCGAGCTTGCCGTTGGGGCTCAGCGGCAGCGCCTCCAAGTGCACAAAGCTTGTCGGCAGCATGAATTCCGGCAGGTATTGCAGCAGGTGGGCGCGCAGGCTTTCGACGTCGCTCGGCACGCCGGTGTAATAGGCGATCAGGCGTTGCTCGCGGGCAATCACGGCAGCTTCCTGCACCGCTGGATGCTCGGTCAGGCGCGCCTGGATTTCCCCCAGTTCGATGCGCAAGCCACGAATCTTCACCTGGTCATCATTGCGCCCCAGGTACTCGAGAGTGCCGTCGGGCAAGTAGCGACCCACGTCACCGGTGCGGTACATACGCCCCGGGGTAAACGGGTCGTCGAGGAAGCGTTCGGCGGTCAGCTCGGGACGGTTGAGGTAACCCCGCGCCACCTGCACGCCGGCGATGAACAATTCACCGACCACCCCCAACGGCACCGGCTGCAACTGCTCGTCCAGTACATACAGGCGCGTATTGGCAATCGGCTTGCCGATGGGGGTGTTATCCGGCACCACAGCGCCTGCGCAGTCCCACGCGGTGACATCCACCGCCGCTTCGGTGGGGCCATACAGGTTGTACAAGCCAACCCCCGGCAATTGCTGTTTGAAGCGCCGTACCAGGCTGCCCGGCAGGGCTTCGCCACTGCACATCACCCGCACCAGCCCGGCGGCCTGGCTGACATCGCCGTGGGCCAGGAACACGTCAAGCATCGACGGCACAAAATGCAGCGTCGTGACCCCCTCGGCCTCGATCACCTGGCACAGGTAGTCAGGGTCTTTATGCCCACCAGGACGAGCCATGACCAGGCGTGCGCCGGTGAACAGCGGCCAGAAGAACTCCCACACCGACACGTCGAAGCTGAACGGGGTTTTCTGCAAGACCGTATCGCTGGCGGTCAACGCGTATTCGTCTTGCATCCACAGCAGGCGGTTGACCACCCCAGGGTGTTCGTTGATCACACCCTTGGGCTGGCCGGTGGAACCGGAGGTGTAGATCACGTAGGCCGCCACGCTGGCCGCCTGCGGGTTATGGGTGGGCTGGTGCTGCCAGGTGGGCGAATCCAGGTTGACTACCGGCACCTCGCCCAGCAACCCAAGGGTGCTGGACTGGCCCAGCACTACCGTCGGCGCGCTGTCATGCAACATGTAGGCGATGCGCTCCAGCGGGTAGGCCGGGTCCAGCGGCACATAGGCGGCGCCGGCCTTGAGGATCGCGTACAGGCCGATGACCATGTCCAGGCCACGCTCCACGCAGATCGCCACCCGCGCCTGGGGCTGCACACCCAGGGCTTGCAGGTGATGGGCCAGCTGGTTGGCGCGCGCGTTCAGTTCGGCATAGCTCAGTTGCTGCGCGCCCGCCTTCAGGGCAATGGCATGGGGTGTACGCAGTACCTGGGCTTCAAACAGGCCGTGCAGGGTCTGGTCGAGGTTGTACTCAACGGCGGTGGCGTTGAAATCCACCAGCAGTTGCCGACGCTCGCGCGCATCCACCAGCGGCACCTGCGCCAGCACCGCCTGGTCGTTATCGACCATGGCCTGCAACACGCGGGTGAAATAGCCGACGTAACGCTGCATCGTCGATTCGTCAAACAGGGCCACGGCGTATTCCAGCGCACCGAGGATGCTGCCCTGCACTTCCCCCAGGTTCAACGACAGGTCGAACTTGGCGAAATGACTGTTCTCGACAATGCTCTCCAGGGCCAGGTCGCCCAGGGCCAGGGTCGGCGCGCTGCTGTCCTGCCAGCTCAGCAGGGTCTGAAACAGCGGGCTGTGGGCCAGGCTGCGCGGCGGCCGGGTGATTTCCACAACCTGCTCGAAGGGCAAGTCCTGATGGGCCTGGGCTTGCAGCGTCAGCGCCTTGACCCGCGCCATCAACGCCTCGGTGCTCAGCTCGCCCGAGGTGTCGATACGCAGCGCCAGGGTGTTGACGAACAGGCCAATCAGCCCTTCGACTTCGGTGCGCATGCGGTTGGCCACCGGCGTGCCGATCACCAACTCGGGCTGCCCGGACAAGCGCGCCAACAGTGAAGCCCAAGCGCTCATCAAGGTCATGTACAAGGTGGTGCCATGGCGTTGGCTCAAGGCCTTGAGCCCGGCGGTGAGGCGTTCATCCAGGCGCACTTCGACGCTGCTGCCAGCGTAGTCCTGCTGCGCCGGGCGCGGGCGGTCGGTGGGCAAGGTCAGCAATGCCGGCGCACCGGCCAACGCCTGTTGCCAGTAGCTGCTTTGGCGCTGCAGCACCTCGCCGCTCAGCCACAGGCGTTGCCACACGGCAAAGTCGGCGTACTGGATCGGCAAGGGCGGCAGCGGGTCGGCGTGGCCGTGGCTGAAAGCCTGGTACAGCGCCATCAGCTCGCGGGTCAGCACGCCCATGGACCAGCCGTCAGAGACGATATGGTGCAGGGTCAGCAACAGCACATGGTGATCATCGGCCATCACCACCAGGCGCCCGCGCAGCAACGGGCCGCGCTCAAGGTCGAACGGCGCCGAGGCTTCGCCGTGGATCAGCGCGTCCAGGGCCTGTTGCGGCTGCGGATGGCGACGCAGGTCCTGCACTTGCAGCGCCAACACCTCTTCGGCCGGCACGACCAGCACCTGGGCCTGTTCACCCTGTTGGGCGAAGCGGCTGCGCAGGGTTTCATGCCGCGCCACAATGCGCGCCAGGGCCCGTTGCAACGCTTGCACATGCAACTGCCCGCGCAACCGCAAACCGATGGGAATGTTGTAGGCGGTGTTGGCCCCTTCCATCAAGGCCAGGAACCACAGGCGTTGCTGAGCGAAGGATAGCGGCACGTCCTCATCACGGTTAGCCGGCAGGATATCCGGCAAGGTGCTGCGGCCGGCCTGGGCCAGCACCTCGGCGACCGCCGCCAGCTCGGCGTTGGCAAACAGGTCGCCCAACGCCAATTCGACGCCCAGCCGCTGGCGCACCTGGGACACCATGCGCATGGCCAGCAGCGAATGCCCTCCCAGCTCAAAGAAATGGTCATAGCGCCCCACGCGCTGCACCAGCAACACCTCGGCCCAGATCTGCGCCAGCACAGTTTCGATTTCGCCCAGGGGCGCGGCGTACTCGCGGGTAAAGACTGCGGCCATGTCCGGCGTCGGCAGGGCCTTGCGGTCAAGCTTGCCATTGGCCGTCAGTGGCAGTGCGTCGAGCTTCATGAACGCGACGGGCACCATGTAGTCCGGCAGATGCGCCACCAGGTGGGCGCGAATCTGGGCCACCGTCAGCGGGTCCAGTTGTGGGTTTTCGATGAAGTAGGCCACCAGCCGTTCTTCACTCACCACGGCCACTGCTTCGAGGATGCCGGGCAGTTGGTTGAGCTGGGTTTCGATTTCGCCCAGCTCGATGCGCACGCCACGGATTTTCACCTGGTCATCGTTGCGCCCCAGGTAATCGAGTGTGCCGTCCGGCAGCCAGCGCACCAGGTCGCCGGTGCGGTACATGCGTCCTTCGTTGAACGGGTCGCGCACGAAACGCTCGGCGGTGAGTTCCGGGCGGTTGAGGTAACCGCGTGCCACGCCCTTGCCGCCCACGTACAACTCCCCCGCCACTCCCAGCGGGACTGGGCGCAGGTGTTGGTCGAGCACGTAGACCTTGGCATTGGCCATGGGCTTGCCGATATGCAACGGCTGGCCCGCCTCGACCTTGCCGGAAGTGGCCACCACCGTGGCTTCGGTGGGCCCGTAGTTGTTGACCAGCTCAAAGCGCTGCGCCCGCCCGAACTGGCGCAGGCGGTCGCCACCGACCAGCAAGGTGCGCAAGGTCGGGTGCTCGATGTTCTGACTGAAGGCGTATTCCGCCACCGGCGTCGGCAGAAAGCTCACGTCCAGTGGCTGCGCGCACCACCAGGCCAGCAGTGCGTCGATATCTTCGCCGCCCTCATGGGCCGGAGGCAGGTGCAAGGTGGCGCCCACACACAGCGCCGGCCACACTTCCCAGGCCATCGCGTCAAAGCCGAAGCCGGCAACACTGGCGGTATGCCGCCCGGCGCGCAGGTCGAAGGCGCTGCAATGCCAGTCCACCAGGTTGGCGACGCTGTGGTGTTCCACCATCACCCCCTTGGGCAAGCCAGTGGAGCCGGAGGTGTAGATCACATAGGCGAGATTCGTCGGGCCGACGGCGATTGTGGGGTTGCTCGCCGAATGGTGCTGCCAGGTGAAGCGGTCCAGGTTGATCACCGGCACTTCCAGCACCGGCAGGCGCGTCAGCAACGCATGCTGGGTGAGTACCGCCACCGGCGCGCTGTCGCTTAGCAAATAGTGGAGACGCTCGGCCGGGTGGGACGGGTCCACCGGCACATAACCGGCGCCGGCCTTGAGAATCGCCAGCAACCCGGCCAGGGTGTCGAGGCCGCGCCGCGCGACAATGGCCACGCGGTCGTCGGGCTTGACCCCCAGTGCCAACAGATGATGCGCCAGCAGGTTGGCTTGCTGGTTCAATTCGGCGTAAGTCAGTTGCCGGCCCTGATGCACAGCGGCAATCGCGTCCGGCGTGAGCCTAGCCTGGGCTTCGACGCGGCCATGCAGGGTGGTGCCTTGGGGGAAAACGGTCTGGGTGGTGTTGAACTGTTCCAGCAGCAAGCGCTGTTCGGCAGCGGGCACCACCGAGAGTTGATCAAGCGCGGTATGGGGGGCCTGCTCCAGTGCGCTCACCAGGTTTTCCAGCGCGGTGTGCAGGTAGGCGCAGACGCGCTGAGGGTCAACCAGGGTGCTGGCCAGCAAACTCAGGCCGAAGCCCTCACCCAGGTCGTCCACGCTCAGGGTCAGCGGGTAGTTGGTGCGCTCCTCGGCGCGCAGTGCGGTGATGCCGTGCCAGGCCGACACCGCCTCGGCACTGGCGGCGGGCGCGCTGTGGCGATAGTTGAGCAGCGCGCTGAACAGCGGCGTCGGCGCGAGCACGCCACTGCAACGCTGGGCCAGGGCCAACGCCGCGTGCTCATGGCGCAGCAAGGTGGTCAGGCGTGCGTGGGTGGCCTTGACTGCGGTGCGTACGTCCTGGGCCTCTACGTCCACGCGAAACGGCAAGGTATTGATGAAAATGCCCAGGGCGCGGTCGGTGTCATGGCCGCCCTGCATGCGCCCCATCAATACGGTGCCGAACACCACCTGGGCTTTGCCGGCCAACACCCCCAGCACCTGGGCCCAACCCAGGTGAAACAGACTGGCGGCGCTCACGCCCAGTTGGCGCGCCTGCCCGCGCAAGCGCTGGGCCAGTGCCGGCGCCAATGGCAGGCTGACTTCAGCGATACCCCGCGCATCACCTTGCACGTCCTGCAAACCGAACGGCAAGGTGGGCTCGCTGATATCGCCGAGCATCTGCCGGAAGAAACTTTCGTGCTCCTGCTCACTGATCCCCAACCGCGCCTGCGCCACATAGTTGCGAAACGGTACGGCCTGGCCCAGGGCCGCGCCGTGGCCCAACAGGCACGCCTGCATTTCGTGGCACACCACGTCCAGGGCGCTGTGGTCGAGCGCCATGTGATGGAACAACAGGGTGGCGACGATGCGCTGGTTGGCCGGGTCTTCAGCGCGCACCAGGCGCAGCAACGGCGCCTGGGTGACGTCGAGGCGATAGTGGCGGGCATCAAACAGGTCATGCAGTTGCGCGGCGATATCGCCATCGGCCGGGTCCAGCATCAAGGCTTGCACCGGCAGGCGTGCCTGGCGCCACACCACTTGCGAGGGTTGCGTCAGGCCATCCCAGACCACCCCGGTACGCAGGATGTCGTGACGGTCCATCACCCGTTGCAGCGCCTGGGCAAACGCATCGAAACGCGCAAGGTTGTCAAAGGCGAACTGCGACTGCATCACATAGGGGTCACCCTGCTCGGCACTGACATGGTGGAACAGGATGCCTTCCTGTAACGGCGCCAGCGGGTAAATGTCCTGGATATTCGCCACGCCACCCTGCACCGTGGCGACAACGCGCTCGATCTCGTCCTGGCTCAGGGTCGACAGGGTCAGCATCTGGGGAGTGATACGCTCGGCGTTGGCCGGGATGCCATTGGCCGGTACCTGCACCTCACCGGCCTTGGTCGCGGTGTATTCACCGGTCTTGATCAGTTCGATCAGCGCCGGCTTGTGTTCACGCAAGGCGGCCAATATCTCCGGGTCGCTCAAGGCTTGCTTGTTGCCGTTCACCGACAACTGCTCGCCCTTGAGCGCCAGTTGCACATCCTTGGTTTTCAGGGTTGCCAGCAGCTCGAGGATGTTCACAGGACGATCTCCATTCGTTCGGTCATTGCGGCGTAGCCGGCCAGGGTCGGTTGTTCGAACAAGCCCCGCACATCGGCTTCCATGCCTTCCTGGCGCAGGCGCCCGATCAAGCTCACGGCCAGCAGCGAGTGCCCGCCCAGTTCAAAGAAGTTGTCGTGGCGCCCTACCCGCTCCACCTTGAGCAGCTCGGCCCAGAGTTGTGCCAGGAGGATCTCGGTGTCGCCTTCGGGCGCCGCGTACTCACGTACCTGCAACGCGTCCATCCCCGGTGCAGGCAAGGCCTTGCGGTCGAGCTTGCCGTTGGGGCTCAGGGGCAAGGCGTCCAGGTGCATGAACAGCGCCGGCACCATAAAGTCAGGCAGGTGCTGCAACAGTTGGGCGCGCAGGCTTTCGATATCGGTGGGCGCGCCGGTGTAATACGCGACCAGGCGCTGGTCACGGGCGACGACCACGGCGTCCTTGACCGCCGGATGCTCGATCAGGCGCGCCTGGATTTCTCCCAGTTCGATGCGCAGGCCACGGATCTTCACCTGATCGTCGTTGCGCCCCAGGTACTCGAGCGTGCCGTCGGGCAAGTAGCGGCCCAGGTCACCGGTGCGGTACATGCGCCCAGGGGTGAACGGGTCGTCGAGGAAGCGCTCGGCGGTCAGCTCAGGGCGGTTCAGGTAACCCCGCGCCACTTGCACGCCGGCGATGAACAGCTCACCGACCACGCCCAACGGCACCGGCTGTAACTGCCCATCGAGTACATACAGGCGGGTGTTGGCAATCGGCTTGCCGATCGGGGTGTTGTCCGGCACCTCAGGCCGTGCGCAGTTCCAGGCCGTCACGTCCACTGCCGCTTCAGTGGGGCCATACAGGTTGTACAAACCAATCCCCGGCAACTGCTGCTTGAAGCGCCGCACCAGGCCGCCCGGCAAGGCCTCGCCGCTGCACATTACCCGCACCAACCCCGCCGCCTGGCTGACATCGCCGTGGGCCAGGAATACATCGAGCATCGACGGCACAAAGTGCAGGGTCGTGATCTGCTCCGCCGCGATCACCTCGCACAGGTACGCCGGGTCCTTGTGCCCTTCAGGGCGCGCCATCACCAGACGCGCGCCGGTGAACAGCGGCCAGAAGAACTCCCACACCGACACGTCGAAGCTGAACGGGGTTTTCTGCAACACCGCATCGTGGGCCTTGAGGCTATAGGCGTCCTGCATCCACAACAGGCGGTTGACCACCCCGGCATGTTCGTTGATCACGCCCTTGGGTTGGCCGGTGGAACCGGAGGTGTAGATCACATAGGCCGCGTGTTGGGCAAGGAGGCCCGGTACTTGCGGGTTGGTGGCGGGTTGGTGTTGCCAGGTGCTGTGGTCGAGGTCGACTACCGCCACGTCCCCCAGCAGGGTGCGGGTGGCGCTTTGGGCCAGCACCACCACCGGCGCGCTGTCGTGCAGCATGTAGGCGATGCGCTCTGGCGGGTAGGCCGGGTCCAGCGGCACGTAGGCACCGCCGGCCTTGAGGATGGCGAACAGGCCGACGACCATGTCCAGGCCGCGCTCGACGCAGATGCCCACCCGTGCATCCGGGCGCACACCGCTGTCACGCAAGTGATGGGCCAGGCGGTTGGCGCGTTCATTGAGTTGCTGGTAGCTCAAGGTGTGCTCGCCGGCCTTCACCGCCACGGCCTGCGGGGTACGTACAACCTGGGCTTCAAACAACCCGTGCAGGGTCTGGTCGAGGTTGTAGTTCACCTCGGTGGCGTTGAACTGCACCAGCAGTTGTTGCCGCTCTTGCAGCCCCAGCACCGGCAGGCGGTTCAGCGCCTGGTGCGGCGCCTGCTCAAGAGCCTCGACCAGGCCGCTCAACGCGTTATGCATATACCCGCACACCCGTTGTGCATCCACCTGGGCCAGGGCGGTGAACGCGTAGCCGTCGCCCAGGTCGTCCACGTTCAAGGTCAGCGGGTAATTGGTGCGCCCGTCATTGACCAAGGTCTGCATGCCTTCCCATGCCAATTGCGCATCCGCCGAACGGGTGGCGGCGCCGCGATGGCGATAGTTGAGCATCGAGCTGAACAAGGGCGCCGGGGCCGCTACGCCACTGCAACGCTGGGCCAAGGCCAGGGAGGCGTGTTCATGGCCGAGCAATTCGGTCAGCCGCGCATGGGTGGCCCGCACGGCGGCGCGGGCGCCCTGGTCGTCGATATCCAGGCGCAGCGGCAAGGTGTTGATAAACACACCCAGGGCGCGGTCGGCGCCCTCGCCACCTTGCAAACGGCCTACCAGCACCGTTCCGAACACCACCGTGTGGCGCGCCGATACCGCGGCCAACACCTGCGCCCAGGCCAGATGGAACAGGCTGGCAGCACTGACCCCCAGCAGCCGTGCCTGGCTGCGCAGGCGGCGGTTGAGCTGGCTGTCCAGTTGCAGGGTGTGTTCGTCGATGGCATTGCCGTCGCCGCGCACGTCCTGCCAGCCGAACGGCAACGTCGGTTCGTCAACATCGCCCAACATCTGGCGGAAGAACTGTTCATGCTCCTGTTCGCTGACACCCAAACGGGCCTGGGCCACATAGTTGCGATACGGCATTGGCGCGGCGGTAGGCGCTGCGTGGCCCAACAGGTGGCCCTGCATTTCGCGCAACACCACGTCGAAGGCGGTGTGGTCCAACACGATATGGTGATAGAGCAGCACCGCCACCACACGCTGGTTGGCCGGGTCCTGGGCGTACATCAAGCGGATCAGCGGCGCCTGGCTGATCTCCAGGCGATACCGCCGCGCATCAAACCGCTCGTGCAGGCCGGCGAGTACGTCGCCTTGCAGATTGAGTTCCTGTACGCACAACTGCGCCTGGCGCCACACCACTTGCAGCGGTTGCGCCAGGCCCTCCCACACCACCCCGGTGCGCAGGATGTCGTGGCGGTCGATCACCTGTTGCAGTGCGCGCATAAAGGCCTGCAGGCGCTCGACACCGTCAAACGCCAGGTGTGATTGCAGCAGGTAAGGATCGCCCTGCGCCGCCGTGAGGTAGTGATAGAAAATCCCTTCCTGCAACGGCGCCAGCGGGTAAATGTCCTGTATGTTGGCGGCGCCGCCGGGCACCTGGGCCACCACCTGGTCGATCGCCGACTGATCGAGGCTCACCAAGGCGAGCATGTCCGGGGTGATGCGCTGGCAACCGGCACTGATGCGATTGGCCGGCACCTGCACTTCGCGGCCACTGCCGACAGCGGCGGCCAGCGCGGCCAGGGTTGGCTGGCTGAATAGCACGCGCACATCAGCGCTGAGGCCGGCCTGGCGCATGCGCTCGATGAGGCTGACGGCCAGCAATGAATGGCCGCCCAGTTCGAAGAAGTGGTCATGGCGACCCACGTGCTCCACCTGCAACACCTCGGCCCACAGCCGCGCCAGGGTGGTTTCGACGTCACCCTGAGGGGCTTGGTATTCACGGCTGAGCAAGGCGCACTGGTCTGGCTCTGGCAATGCCTTGCGGTCCAGTTTGCCGTTGGCGGTCAGGGGCAACTGATCAAGCCGCATGTAGGCGACCGGCACCAGCGCCTCGGGAAGTTGGGCTTGCAGGTGCGCACGCAAGGTCTCGATCTGCAGCGGGCGCTGTTCGGTGAACCAGGCCAACAGGCGGCCTTCGCGCACCAGCACCACGGCCTCGCGGATGCCGTCCAGTGCCGCCAGGCGGCTTTCGATTTCACCCAGTTCAACCCGCACGCCGCGCAGTTTTACCTGGTCGTCGTTACGGCCCAGGTATTCAAGGTTGCCATCGGGCAGCCAACGCACCAGGTCACCGGTGCGGTACATGCGCCCTGGGTTGAACGGGTCTTGCAGGAAGCGTTCGGCCGTCAGCTCGGGACGGTTCAGGTAACCCCGCGCCACGCCGCTGCCGCCCACATAGAGTTCACCGGCCACGCCCACCGGTACCGGGCGCAGGTGCGCATCCAGCACGTAGCTGGTGGTATTGGCGATGGGCCGGCCGATATGCAACACCTGCCCGGCCCGCACGCGGCCGGAGGTGGCAACCACCGTGGCTTCGGTGGGGCCGTAGTTGTTGACCACCGCAAAGCGCCGCTCCTGGGTGAACTGACGCAGGCGGTCACCGCCGATCAGCAGGATGCGCAAGGTGGGGTGCTGCTGGGGCAGGCTGAACGCGTACTCGGCCACCGGGGTGGGCAGGAAACTCACGTCCAACGGCTGTGCCAGCCACCAGGCCAGCAGTTCATCGATGTTTTCGTTGCCGATGTCGGCGGGTGGCAGGTGCAGGGTCGCGCCGACGCACAGGGCCGGCCAGACTTCCCAGGCCATGGCATCAAACCCCATGCCGGCCAGGCTGCTGGTGTGGCTTACCGCTGTCAGACCAAAGGCCTCACAGTGCCAATGCACCAGGTTTTCCACGGTGCGGTGTTCCACCATCACGCCCTTGGGCTGGCCGGTGGAACCGGAGGTGTAGATCACATACGCCAGGTGCGCGGGCGTCAGGGCGGGCAGTTGCGGATTGCTGACGGCGTGGCGCTGCCAACCGGGGTCCTGCAGATCGACCACGGCGACGGGCCCCAGCAGCTCCCGGGTGCTGGTCTCGGCCAGCACCGCCACGGGCGCGCTGTCTTGCAACAAGTAGGCGATACGCTCGGCGGGGTACGCCGGGTCGATCGGCACATAGCCCGCGCCAGCCTTGAGAATGCCCAACAGCCCCACCAGCATCTGCGGGCCGCGACGGCAACACAGTGCCACGCGGTCATCGGCTTGCACGCCGAGTTCCAGCAAGTGATGAGCCAACTGGTTGGCCCGTTGATTGAGCTGCTGATACGTCAGCGCCTCGCTGCCTTGCTGCACGGCAATGCGATGGGGTTGGCGCTCGGCCTGTACCTCAAACGCACCGTGCACCGTCTGGCCATGGGGGAAGTCGTGGGCAGTGGCGTTGAACTCGCGCAGCACCGTGTCGCGCTCTGCGGCGGGCAGAATCGGTAACTGGCGCAGCGCGCGGTGGGGTGCCGTCTCAAGGGTGGCAACCAATTGCTCCACGGCGCTGAGCATGTAGTCGCACAGGCGTTGCGCGCCGATTTGCGGCACGGCCAGCACGCTCAGGCCAAAGCCTGCGCCCAGGTCATCCACGCTCAGGGTCAGCGGGTAGTTGCTGCGTTCTTCACCGCCCAGCAGTTGCACGCCTTCCCAGATGCCGTGGCCGTCGCGGGCCATTTCGCCTGGGTTGCTGTGGCGGTAATTGAGCAAGGCGCTGAACAGCGGCGTGCTGGTCGGCACGCCGCTGCAACGCTGGGCCAGGGCCAGTGACGCATGCTCATGCCCGAGCAAGGCGCTCAAGCGTGCATGGGTGGCTTTGACCGCCTGCGCTGCGCCGGCTGCAATATCGACCCGCAGCGGCAAGGTGTTGATAAACATCCCCAGCGCACGGTCTGCGCCCTCGCCGGCTTGCATACGGCCCATCAGCACCGTGCCGAATACCACCTCGTCGCGGCCCGAGACCAGGCCCAACACCTGGGCCCAGGCCAGGTGCATCAGGCTGGCGGCGCTGACGCCCAGTTGGCGCGCCTGCTGGCGTACGCGCTGGGCCAGGCCCGCTTCCAGGTGCACCTCGGCTTCTTCGATTGCACGACCATCGCCCTGCACATCCTGCAGGCCAAACGGCAAGGTGGGCTCGTCGACCTCGGCGAGCATGTCGCGGAAAAACTGCTCATGCTGCGCCACACTGACGCCCAGTCGCGCCTGGGCCACATAGTTGCGAAACGGCGCGGCGGCGGGCAAATCCTGGGCCTGGTTGAACATAAAGGCACGCATTTCCTGGCCGACCACTTCCATGGCGGTGTGGTCCAGCGCCAGGTGATGGAACAGCAGGATCGCCGCGACCCGGTTGTGCGCCGGGTCCTGGGCATAGACCATGCGCAGCAAGGGCGCCTGGGTAATATCCAGGCGGTAGTGACGCGCATCGAAACGCTCATGCAGTTGCGCCATCACGTCGCCGTGTGCCGGGTCGAGCATCACCTCGTGCACCCCCAACTGGGCGGTGCGCCACACCACTTGCACCGGGCTTTCGAGCCCTTCCCACACCACAGCGGTACGCAGAATGTCGTGGCGCGCCACCACTTGTTGCAGCGTGCCCATAAAGCCGTGCAGACGCTCGGCAGTGTCAAAGGCCATGCGCGATTGCAGCAGGTACGGGTCGCCCTGCTCGGCGCTGATGTGGTGGTAGAGAATGCCTTCCTGTAGCGGCGCCAGCGGGTAGATATCCTGGATATTCGCTGCACCACCCGGCACGCTGGCGACAATGTGCGCGATGGCCTGCGGGGTGAGTTGCACCAGGCTCAGCATCGACGGTGTGATCTTTATGCAGCCGGCGGGGATGCCATTGGCGGGCACCACGATTTCTCTGCCGCTGCCCACGGCTGCCGCCAGCGCGGCCAGGCTTGGCTGGCTGAACAACACGCGCACATCGGCGCTCAGGCCCACCTGGCGCATGCGTTCGATCAGGCTGACCGCCAGCAACGAATGCCCGCCCAATTCGAAGAAGTGATTATGGCGCCCCACGCGTTCAAGCTTGAGCACGTCCTGCCAGATCTGCGCCAGCAGGCTTTCCACCTCGCCTTGTGGGGCTTCGTAGCCACGGCTGATCAAGGCGGCCTGGTCGGGTACCGGCAATGCCTTGCGGTCGAGCTTGCCGTTGGCGGTGAGCGGCAACTGCGCCAGCCACACATAAGCCGAAGGCACCATGTAATCGGGCAACCGGCCTTGCACATGAGCTCGCAGGGTTGCGATATCCAACGTTGCGTCGGCGGTGTAATAGGCCACTAACCGTTTGTGGCCAGGCTCGTCTTCGCGAACCGATACCACAACGTCCCTGATCCCAGCACAGGCACACAGGCACGCTTCGATTTCACCGGGTTCGATACGAAAGCCACGAATCTTCACCTGCAGGTCATTGCGCCCCAGATACATCAAATTGCCGTCGGCTCGCCAGCAGGCCAGATCACCGCTGCGGTAGAGTTGGCCATCGCCGAATGGGTTCGGGACAAATTTTTCCGCGCTCAGTTGAGGCAGGTTCAAGTAGCCTTTCGCAACGCCCGCACCGCCGATATAGAGCTCGCCGGTCACACCCACGGGCAGCGGTTGCTGGCGCGCGTCCAGTACATAGGCCTGAGCGTTGGCAATCGGTCGACCAATCGGAATAGCGCCCTCGCCAAGCGTGGTGATCTCAAACGTGGTGGAGAACGTGGTGGCTTCGGTCGGGCCATACCCATTCAGCAGGTGCTGGGGTTTGCCGAGCTTGAGTACCCGGCCAATCACCTGAGGGTCAAGCACGTCGCCGCCGACGATCAGGTAGCGCAATTGGCGGAACACCGGCATCAACGCATCGGCGTACTGATGAAATAGCCCGGCGGTCATCCATAACACGCTGACCGTCTGTTCCCGCAACAGCTCGGCGAACGCGGCTTGGGATAACAACTGCACCTGCTCGACCACCACCACACAACCGCCATTGAGCAACGGTGCCCACACTTCGAGGGTGCTGGCGTCAAATGCCGGGTTAGAAGCAAAGGCCACCCGGTCGTGGGCATTGAATTCGGCAAAACCGTTGTTCAGCACCAGCCGCGAGATGGCGAGATGGGGCACTTGCACGCCCTTGGGTGTCCCGGTGGAACCGGAGGTGTAGAGGATGTAGGCAACGCTCTGCGCGGATTGGGCCAGGTCGGGATTAGCGGGCGACTGCGTCTCCAGATCCAACTGCGCCAGGTCGTCCAGCACATGGCGTGCGCCGCTGTCTTTGACGATGAAAGCCTGGCGTTCGACAGGCGCGTTGACGTCCAGCGGCACATACACCGCAGCGCACTTGAGGATCGCCAGTTGGCAGACCAGCAGATCCAGGCAACGCGGCAAGGCAATTGCCACGCTTTCGCCCGGCTGCACCCCCTGGCTGATCAGATGATGGGCCAGGCGGTTGGCACGGCGATTGAGGTCACGGTAGCTCAGTGACAGCTCGCCCTGCACCGCCGCCGACGCTTCAGGGCGAGCCAGCGCCTGGGCTTCAAACAGTTGCGAGACAGTAAGTTGCGAGGGGTATTGCCGGGCGGTGGCGTTGAAACCCACCAGCACTTGATGACGCTCGGAAGGCGGCAGGATCGACACCGCCTGCAGCGGCGTGGTCGGCGCATGTTGCAGCGCCTTCACCACATGGCGCAACGCGGTGAGCATGTACTCACCCACGCGTTGCACATCCAGGTGCGCGACGCCTTGCACCGTCAGGGCAAAGCCACTCCCCAGGTCATCAACGTTGAGCACCAGCGGATAGTTGCTACGTTCTTCGGAGCTGAGAATCTCGATACCGGAAGCGGCAAAGGGGTTGTCCCCCGGCGCTTCATCGGCTGCGCTGTGCCGGTAGTTGAGCAAGGTGCTGAACAGCGGCAACGAGCCCGGCACGCCACTGCAACGCTGGGCCAGGGACAACGAGGCATGTTCGTGCCCGAGCAGTTGCGCCAGGCGCGCATGGGTGGCGCGCACGCCGGCCTGCACGCCGACGCTGCCAACGCTGACCCGCAGCGGCAAGGTATTGATAAACATCCCCAGCGCCCGGTCCGCGCCCTCACCGCCCTGCATACGGCCCAGCAACACGGTGCCGAATACCACCTCCTGCTGGCCAGACACCTGGCCCAGCACCTGGGCCCAGGCCAGGTGTACCAGGCTCGCGGTGCTCACGCCCAGTTGCCGCGCCTGTTCGCGCAAGCCCAGGTTGAGCGCAGGCTCCAGCGGCAGGCGCGCTTCATGGATGCCGCTGCCGTCACCATTCACGTCCTGCAAACCGAAGGCCAGGGTCGGCTCGTCGATGTCGCCCAGCATCTGGCTGAAGAAGGCTTCATGCTGGGCCTGGGTGACACCGAGGCGGGCCTGGGCCACGTAGTTGCGATACTGCACCGCGTCAGGCAGTTGCGCGCTGTGGCCATGCAGGCTGGCACTCATCTCTTTGACCAGCACGTGCAGGGCCGTGTGGTCGAGGAGGATATGGTGCAGCAGCAAAATGCCGACCAAGCCGTGGCTGTCCTGCGCATACGCCAGGCGCATCAGCGAGGCGCGTGACAGGTCCAGGCGATAGTGGCGTGGGTCGAAACGCTGTTGCAGATGCTCCAGTGCATCACTGCCCAGCGCATCCAGGCGTTCGATCACCAAGGGTGCCTGGCGTAACACCACTTGCACCGGCTCTTCCAGGCCCTCCCAGAGGATGGCGGTGCGCAGGATATCGTTGCGCTCGATCACCGTGTGCAGCGCGTTGACAAACCCGTCGACGGCGCCCTGGTCGTGAAACCGCAACTGCACCTGCAACACGTAGGGGTCGCCCTCGGTGGCCGCCAGGTGATGGTAGAGAATGCCGGCCTGCAACGGCGCCAGGCCATAAATGTCCTGCACGTTGGCAACGCCACCGGGCACGGCCTCAAGGATATGGTCGATAGCGGCCTGATCCAGCTCGACCAGGGGCAGCATGTCCGGGGTGATGGCCTGGGTGTCTGCTTGAATAGGGTTGGCCGGCACCTGCACGGTCTGCTGGCCGCCCACCGCCGCAGCGAGCGCCGTCAAGGTCGGTTGGCCGAACAGCACGCGCACATCGGCGCTGAGGTCGACCTGGCGCATGCGTTCGATCAGTTTGACCGCCAGCAGCGAATGGCCGCCGAGTTCGAAGAAATTGTCCTCACGACCGACACGGTCGACGTTGAGCAGGTCTTGCCAGAGCATGGCGAGGGTGGTTTCCACCGCCCCCTGGGGCGCCGCATACTCGCGCCGGGCCACTGCGTCGGCATCGGGTGCGGGCAAGGCCCTGCGGTCGAGTTTGCCGTTGGTGGTCAGCGGCAGCGTGTCCAGGCGCACGAAGGCGCTGGGCACCATGTGTTCGGCCAGGCTCAGCAGCAGATGGTCACGCAGGGCGGCCACGTTGAGTTCGCCATCGCTGATCACATAGGCCACCAGGCGTTTATCGCCCGGCTGATCTTCACGGGCGATCACCACCGCATCGCGCACGCCGCTGGCAGTGGCCAGGTGCGCCTGGATTTCACCCAGTTCGATACGGAAACCACGGATCTTGACCTGGTCATCGTTACGCCCCAGGTACTCGACACTGCCGTCGGCCAGCAGGCGGCCGAGGTCGCCGGTCTTGTACATGCGCAAGCCGGTGGCCGGGTCGGCAAGGAAGCGTTCGGCATTCAGCGCCTGGCGGTTCAGGTAACCCCGCGCCACCCCGGCACCGCCCACGTACAACTCGCCCACCACACCCAGGGGCAAGGGCTCATGGCGCTCATCCAGCACATACAACTGCAAATCGGGAATACGCACGCCAATCGGGCTCACGCCGACCAAGTGCGCGTCGGCCGCTTCCAGCGCACGGTAGGTCACATGCACGGTGGTTTCAGTGATGCCGTACATGTTCACCAGTTGCGTACCGGCATTCACTGCCCGTGCGTACCACGGCTTGAGCATGCCCGGTTCCAGGGCTTCGCCGCCGAAAATCACTTGGCGCAAGGAATGGGACTGGGCACTGTTGCCCTGGGCCGCGATCAACTGACGGAACGCGCTCGGCGTCTGGTTGAGGATGCTCACCTGGGCGTCGCACAACAGCGCGTAGCACTCATCCGGCGAGCGGCTGACCAGTTGCGGCACGATCAGCAACTGGCCGCCGTGCATCAGCGCGCCCCAGATTTCCCACACGGAAAAGTCGAACGCAAAGGAATGGAACAGCGCCCACACATCGTGCGGGTTGAACCCGAACCAGTGGTGGGTGGCGCTGAACAGGCGTGCGACCTGGCGATGCTCGATCATCACGCCCTTGGGCTGGCCAGTGGAGCCGGAGGTGTAGATGACGTAGGCCAGGTTGGCCGGGCTCAGGTGCAGCCCAGGGTTGGTGATGGGCAACGGGCCCAGGTGGTCCAGGTCGATCCGGGCCAGTGCGCCGACCTGCTGCGCCGTGTTGGCCTGCACCAGTACTGCCACCGGCTGGCTGTCGGCCAGGGTGTAGGCGATGCGCTCCTGGGGATAGGCCGGGTCGATGGGCACATAGCCCGCACCGGCCTTGAGAATGCCAAGCAGGCCGATGATCATCTGCGGGCCACGCTCCACGCAAATCGCCACACGCGCGTCGGGGCACACGCCGTGGGCCAGGAGCGCGTGGGCGACCTGGTTGGCGCGTTCGTTGAGTTGGCGGTAGGTCAGGACGTGGTGCTCGAAGCGCAACGCAATGGCATCGGGCTGGGCAGCGGCGTGGGTTTCGACTTGCTGGTGGATCAGTTGGGTGTCGGCGTAATGCGTGGGGCAATGATTCAAGGTGTGCAGCAAATGGTGGCGTTCAGCGTCAGGCAGGATGTTCAGGCCGCAGAGCGGCATATCCGGTCGTTGTTCAAGGGCGTCGGCCAGGCTTTGCAAGGCCGTATGCAGATAACCCGCAACCCGCTGCGCGCCAATGGACGCATCGACCATCACGGTCAGGGCGAAGTCTTCACCCAGGTCATCGACGTTCAGCGTCAGCGGGTAATTGGTGCGCTCCTCGGCGCCCAACACCCGGATGCCGTCGGCGACTTCGATCACCGCCGCCATGTCGGTGGCGGCGCTGTGACGGTAGTTGAGTATCGCGCTGAACAGCGGCGTAGGCGCCGCCACGCCGCTGCACCGTTGTGCCAGCGCCAGGGACGCATGTTCGTGATCGAGCAAGCGCGTGAGGCGCTCATGGGTGATCTTGACCGCAGCGCGCACGCCCTGCTCACCCACATCCACCCGCAGTGGCAAGGTGTTGATGAACATGCCCAAGGCCCGCTCACCGCCCTCACCTGCGCCCATGCGCCCGAGCATCACAGTGCCAAATACCACCGCCTCCTGACCGGAGACTGCACCCAGCACTCGCGCCAAAGCCAGGTGCATCAGGCTCGCCACACTCACCCCCAGCGGGCGCGCCATGCTGCGCAGGCGGCGACTCAGAGCGCTGTCGACGGGAATGCGCACTTCGTCGATCCCCTGGCCGCCGCCCTGCACATCTTGCAGACCGAACGGCAGCGTCGGTTCATCGATATCCGCCAGCATGTCGCGGAAGAACGCCTCATGGGCCTGCTCGCTGACGCCATGGCGCACTTGGGCGATATAGCTGCGAAACGCTATCGGTGCACGGGCCTGGGCTTGCTGCCCGGCCAGGTACAGCTGGATTTCATGCCGAACGCCATCCAGGGCCGTGTGATCAAGGATGGTGTGGTGGAACAGCAGCATCGCCACCACCCGCTGGTTGGCCGGGTCGTCAGCGAATACCAGGCGCAGCAGCGGCGCCTGGCCCAGGTCCATGCGATAAGCGCGGGCATCATAGCGAGCGAGCAATTGAGCGAGGCGGTCAGCACCGTCCAGAGGCACCTCTTCGCAGGCCAGCACAGCCTTGCGCCACACCACTTGCAGCGGCTCGTCCAGGCGCTCCCAGACCATCGAGGTACGCAGGATGTCGTGACGGTCGATGACCCATTGCAACGCCTCGGCAAAGGCCTCAAGGCGTGCGCGGCTGTCGAACACGAACTGCGCGTGCAGCACGTAAGGGTCACCCTTCTGCGCCGAAAGATGGTGATAAAGCATGCCTTCCTGGAGCGGCGCCAGGGGGTAGATATCCTGCACATTCGCCGCCCCGCCTGGGACCGCCGCGACGATGCGGTCGATGGCCGGCTGGTCGAGGTTGACCAGGGCCAGCATGTCCGGTGTGATGCGGTAGGCCGGGCTCAGCCAGTCACCGCCATGTTCGGCGACCAACTGCAACAGTTGGGGTTTGTGCGCGATCAATTGATCCCAGAGCGCGTCGTCCAACGCTTCGTCATCGCCCAGGACGATCAGGTCGCCCTCTTCGGTCTGCAGACGGATCGCATGGGTGGAGATCGCTGCCAGTAAGTCGCTGAACTGCATGGGTAACCTGCCTGATAATTCACGGTTGACGAGAATGTCCGTATTCAGTTTTGCCGCTTGGATCGGCAGTGCCGGGCGCCCAGGAAAAAATAGCGGGCGCAGCCGAGGGCCTGGAGTGGCTTCCGGCAGGCTTGGAAAATTAAGGTATCTGTGGGCTGGGGGGTGACATGGGAAGCGGGGACAAGTGCCCGGCTGAAGGGTTCCGCCGGACTCTGGCGGTTACCCCTCTCTGTGGATGCCAGGGCGGCCCGGACCTGACAGCCTCAGGGTAAACAAGGTGCGCGGGACATGGTAAAACAGCGCCGTGCCCTTTTCCGGAGAACGCGGCGATGACGTCCAAACTTGAACAACTCAAGCCATTCACCACTGTGGTCTGCGACACCGGCAATCTGGAAGCCATCAGCCGCCTGCGGCCCGTGGGCGCCACCACCAACCCGTCGCTGCTGCTCAAGGCCTGCGCCATCCCGGAATACGCCGAGCGATTGCGTGCCGAAGGGATCCGACAGTTTGCGCGGGATCAGGAAAAACTGGAAAAGCTGCTGGCCTGCGCATGACTGCACTCTCTGCTTTGGCCCAACCACGCACGTTGGTGTTCCTGACCTACCCGCACATGGGCTTGCTCGACCTGACTGGCGCCCAGACGGTGTTCTGGGCCGCGACCAAGGCCATGGCCGAGCGCGGTTTGCAAGGTTATGTGTTGCACAACGCCAGCCTGGCGGGCGGGCTGATGCCGACCGCCGAGGGCTTGAGCGTCGACACCGTCGCCTTGGCACAGTTTGACCCCGCTGCCATCGACACCCTGGTGGTACCCGGCGCGCCGGCCATTGAGCAAGCCATGCTGGAAAATACCGCGCTGGTGGACTGGTTGCGCAACGCCTCCGGCCAGGCGCGACGGACCGCCTCGGTGTGCAGCGGCACGTTTTTGCTGGCGCTGGCGGGCTTGCTGGAGGGGCGCCGCGCGGCAACGCATTGGGCCATGTGCGAGCTGCTCAAGCAACGTTTCCCGAGCATCGAGGTGGACGTGGACGCGATCTTCGTGCAGCAAGGCCAGGTGTGGACCTCGGCGGGCGTCAGCGCCGGGATCGACCTGGCGCTCGCGCTGGTGGAGGCTGACTGCGGGCGCGAAGTGGCGCTGCAAGTGGCACGCGAATTGGTGGTGTTCCTCAAGCGCCCCGGTGGCCAGGCGCAGTTCAGCCAGGTGCTGCAAGCGCAAACCGCCGACAGCGCCAGCTTTGATGCGCTGCATGCCTGGATCAGCGACAACCTGCGCGACAGCGACCTCAGTGTCGAGCGCCTGGCCGCGCAGAGCCATATGAGCCCACGCAACTTTGCCCGGGTCTATAAGCAAAAAACCGGTCGCACCCCGGCCAAGGCCATCGAACTGTTTCGCATGGAAGCGGCGCGCCGCATGCTCGAAGACTCCCAGCGCAGCATCGACCAGATCGCCGGGCTTTGCGGGTTTGGCGATGAGGAACGCATGCGCTGCACCTTCCACCGCCACCTGGCCATCTCACCCCGGGACTACCGCGAGCGCTTTTCCCGCTAGGCCGGCAGAGGTGGCAGTCATCCAGGGTTATATGTCCTTTCGGACAGGCCCTGCTGCTTTTACAGTGATCCGGCAATGCCTTGCGGCTTATCTGGTCTCTGGAGCAACCCCATGAAACAACACATTCTGATCATTGGCGCCGGGTTCGGTGGCGTGTGGAGCGCCTTGAGCGCGGCTCGGCTACTGGATAAACACGACCGCAACGATGTGCGCATCAGCCTGCTCGCCCCCCAAGCGGAGCTGCGTATCCGCCCGCGGTTCTACGAGCCCGATGTGCATACCATGCTGGCCCCGCTTGATGCGCTGTTCGACGCTGTGGGCGTGACCTTTGTGCAAGGCGCCGCCGACAGCATCGACGCCACTAATAAGCAAGTGACCTACCGCAACGCGGCCGGCATCCCGGCCACCCTCGCCTACGATCGCCTGGTAGTGGCCGCCGGTAGCCGCCTGAACCGCCCCGGCATGGACGGCATCGAGCATGTGTTCGATGTGGATCAGATCGAAGACGCGGCGCGCCTTGAGGCCCATATCAACGCCCTCAAAAATCTGCCAGACACCCCGGCCCGCAATACCGTGGTGGTGGCCGGCGGCGGCTTCACCGGTATCGAGACCGCCACCGAAATGCCGGCGCGCCTGCGTGCGGCACTGGGTGAAACGGCCAACATCCGTGTGATCGTGGTCGACCGCGGGCCGCAGATTGCCGCGTCCATGGGCGATGGCATACGCCCATCGATCATCGAAGCCAGCCAGGCACTGGGGCTTGAATGGGTACTGAACACCTCGGTCGCCTCGGTGGATGCCGCTGGCGTGACCCTGGCGGATGGACAGCGGATTGAATCGAGCACCGTGATCTGGACCATCGGCTTTCGCGCCAACCCGCTGACCGAACAGATTGAGGGCACCCGCGATCCCCAGGGCCGCCTGCACGTGGACGCCCACCTCAAGGTCAAGGGCCAGGCTGCCATCTTCGCCGCTGGCGACGTGGCCTACGCCGCCACAGACGCGCTGGGCAACTTCGCTGCCATGTCCTGCCAGCACGCCATCGCCCTGGGCCGCTACGCCGGCAACAACGTTGCCGCCGATCTGATCGGCGTGGCCCCCATGGCCTACAGCCAACCCAAATACGTGACCTGCCTCGACCTCGGCGCCTGGGGCGCGGTGTACACCGAAGGCTGGGACCGTCAGCTCAAGCTGGTGGGCCAGGAAGCCAAGGAACTCAAAGAGCAGATCAATAGCGTGTGGATCTACCCACCGATGGCGGATAGAGCAGTGGCACTGGCAGCGGCCGATCCGTTGATTCCGGTGGCGTAGGACAGTCAGTCAAGCGAACGCATTGCTCAAGGCAGTGAAGATCAAATGTGGGAGCTGGCTTGCCTGCAAAAGCGGTCGTGCAGCAACAGATGCAGTGGCTGACACACCGCCATCGCAGGCAAGCCAGCTCCCACACTTAGTCTGCAGTTATCCGGTGGATACGCGGCGATCAGCTTGGCATCGGGGCACCACCCTGCCCAAACCGCCGAATCGCCAGGCAATACCCCACCAACGCCAGCCCAGCCAGCAAACCGCCCGCCGCGCCGATCCAGGCGAAGCCGAAGTGGCTGCCCACCCAACTGCCCATCAACGCGCCGCCGCCGATGCCAATGTTGTAGATCCCGGAAAACATCGCCATGGCCACATCCGTGGCATCCGGTGCCAGCACCAGCACCTTGGACTGCATGGCCAGGCCAAACCCCATGATCGCCATGCCCCAGAAAATACTCAGCCCCACCAGATAAGACTCGGCACCGCTCAACGGCAGCATCAGCGCCAGGCACGCGGCGAGGATAGACACTGCGCCGATCACGAACAGGTGGGGGTTGAAGCGATGCACCAGGCTGAACAACAACGAGCCGATGATGCCAGCACCACCGAACACCAGCAGGATCAAGGTCACGGCACTGCCGCCCAGGCCGGCGACGCCTTCGACGAAGGGTTCGATGTAGCTGTAGGCGGTGAATTGCGCGGTGACGGTCATTGCGGTCAGCACGTAGAGCGCCACCAGCGCCGGGCGCTTGAACAGCAACGGCAGGCTGCGCAGGGAGCCGGAGTTCTGGCTGGGCAGCAGCGGCAAGGTGCGCCCCAGCCAGAACACCAGGGCGGCGGCGAAGGCGGCGATCACCAGAAAGGTGGTACGCCAGCCCATGGCCTCGCCCAACAGACGGCCCAACGGAATGCCCAACACCATCGCCAGGGACGTGCCGGTGGCCAGCAAACCAAGGGCCTGCACCTGCTTGCCCTCTGGCGCCAGGCGCACAGCCAGTGAAGCCGTGATCGACCAGAACAACGCATGGGCCAGGGCGATGCCGACCCGACTGACCATCAGCAAGCCGAAGCTGGTGGCCACGCTGGAGAGGATATGGCTGGCGATAAACAGACCGAACAGCACGATCAGCAGCTTGCGCCGTTCGACGTTGCGGGTCAGCAGCATCACCGGCAGCGAGGTCAGCGACACGATCCACGCGTAAATGGTGAGCATCAGGCCGACGCTGGCTACGGGCATGTCAAAGCTGGCACCAATGGCGCTGAGCAGCCCGACGGGGACGAATTCGGTGGTATTGAACACAAACGCGGCCAGCGCGAGGGCGATGACCGGTTGCCAATTGGCTTGGGGGGTTGCGGCTGAAAGGCTCATTGACGGGCGCGGTACTCTGACGATGATCAAACGGCCCGCGGAACACGCGAAGCCGTTGAGCATTCTATAGGTTTCTCGCTGCGCTGTTTGCGTCGATCAGGCCCAGTTATCGCCCGACGGTTCAGGGCGAGGTCAGGGTAATCACATAGGCCCCCGATTGGATCGGTTTGCCCAGGTTATCGATGAGCACATACTGCTGGTCGTAATAGCGCCCGTTGCGGACCTGCGACACCAGACGTGCGCTGGCTGCATCGACACCCGCCGCCGTGGCGACGTTGCGCACGTGGATGGATGTGTCGCGTGCGGCGGTCGTACATCCGGTCAAGGCCATCGCCGAACTACTGCGCGCATTTGTCGCACAGGGTGCCTCAACAATGCTGCCGGTGAACTGGATCACACCCTGGGATGCCGCCATGCACGCCCCCGTCCAAAGCGCAACGAATCCTGTAACCAGTGATAAACGTTTTACGTTCATGTCGACGCTCCTTCTGGGTTAGTTAGAAGGAAATCGTCATCTGCACTGGGAACTTGAGATATTTCTGCGCTCTTTTAAGAAACTTCTGATAGGCGCGACTGATTAAACATGCTAAGCAATGCTCTGGCCGGCCCGCCTTCAGGCCACTGCAATGGGCTGCAAACGATGCGCCCCCAAGTCTCGGCACGCCACATCGCCAGGCGACACGCAGGCACGTCATAGATCAATACGTGCACACTTGAGGGAAGGTGCTGCAAAAAGTTGCGCGCATCGAAAGACGCCTCAATCAACAACCGAGCGTTGATCAACAGCAGATCGAAGCCACGCTCGCCATACCTGATCAGGTCCAGCGTCTGTTCCAGGCTCGGTACTGGCGCAATGGCGTAATAACCTTGATGATTGAAATCCCGCTCCAGACGCAGCCGGCGAATATGCTGGGCGTCGGCGATCATGATGCGCAGCGCTTTATTGATCACAGGTGGTCACCATTGGACTGCCCCCAAGGTGCGCCGCGCTGCAGCCAGTGCAGTAAATCAGCCCCTTTCATCGGTCGCGCATACCAATAACCCTGGCCTTGGCTGCATCCCAAGTCCAGCAGCGCCCGGTATTGCTCATGCGTTTCGATACCTTCAACCACCACGGACATGCCCAACGTCTTTCCCAGGGCCAGGGTGCTGCCGATGACCGCGCGGCAGCGCGGCTCGTGCAGCAAGCCACGGACAAATTCGCCGTCAAGCTTGATCTCGTTGAAAGGCAGTTGGCACAGGCGCTGCAACGATGAGAATCCAGCACCGAAGTCATCAATGGACAGACGACATCCCATCATGCGCAGACGCACCAGGTTTTCCAGAGACACGGCAGGCACCTCCAGCAAGCCGCTTTCAGTGAGTTCGAAAGTAATGCCAAAACCCAAAGCCTGATAAGCCGACAAGATATCTTTGATCAGAACGGTTAAACCCGCATCGGCTAATTGGCCCGCTTGCAGGTTGAACGCCAGGTCCAGACTCACCCCCATCCCTTTGACCTGCCGCTGCAGTGTCAACGCCTGCTGCATCAGGGCCAGCAGTAACGCGTCCATCAGGCCGGCACGCTCGATCGCCGGCAGAAATAACCCAGGCGATAGAACCCCTTTGAAGGGATGGTTCCACCGCGCAAGCACTTCCACGCCTTGAAGAGCGCCGGTTTGCAAGTCGAATTTGGGCTGGTAATACGCCTCCATTTGCTGGTCAGTGATGGCGCTGCGCATCTGTCGTTCGGTGGCGATATCCTGGCCCGTCGCGGGTTCGCCTGGCACTGGGCCCTCTCTCAAGGCGAGCTCAAGCAACGGTTGCAGCGTTTGCTTGAGCAGCGGTTTACCGACGTCTCCCAGCATGTTTACGCCCAGCAACTCCCCCATCTGTCGTACCGCGAGGCGCACATCGCCAGGCAAGCCACTGCTGATGATGATCGCACCCACCTGCCCGGCGGCACTGATGCGCTGGATGAACGCCAACCCGTCCATGCCCTCCATCTGCAGATCGCATACCACGACGTCCATGTAACCCACACGCTGAAGGACGGCCAGGGCCTCGCTTCCATTGGAAGCTTCCAGCACCTCCCGACACCCCAACTGCTTGAGCAGGCTGACGGCCATGGAGCGTTGAAAAAGGTGATCTTCAAGCACCAGTACCCGAAGCGGCAAAACGGTCATGGCAGGTTCTCAGTAATAATCAATGGTGAACGTGGCCGTGGCGTTTGCCGGGCCGGCGCTGACGCTGTCTTCGGTCTGGATATAACGCGCCTTGAGCGGGATGGCATAACTGGCGCCCTCCTCGGGTCGAGGGCTAATGCCGCTGGCGCGCAGGGTGGCCAATGGCAAAGGGGTGCCATGACTGTCGGCAATTTGGACACCCACGCCGGTCGCAGACGGTGCATCGCCCACTGCACTGGCATTGAGTTTGAAAATGCCCTGCGCTGGATTGATGGCCGCCACGGTCGGGTCTACGCGCACGCGCAAAGTGTTGTTCCTGCGCGACTCCAGGTTGTTCGAAGTCCCGTCACTCAGCCAGCGCGGCCCAGTGCCCTGGTAATAGCCGTTGAAAGCCGGGCAGTTATTCAGAGCGATGGAAAAATCCTTCCAGGGCGTAAAGGTGTTCTTGCCGCTGAACGCGCTCGTCAGATGCGTTCCCATGGGCACAGTGACGTCCGGCGTCGAACAGGTGCGCGACACAATGTTGATGTTGCCGGAATAATTGACCTGCTGAAATTCAACGGTGTTGGTGGTAATGAAGCTCTGCACCATGGTCGGTAATAAAGCGCCCTGGATCGTGCCCGCACTCACCTCGCCGATCTTGATGAATGAAAGGTCAAACACCAATGTGCTTTGAAGGGTCCATCTACAGGGGTTAGTCCCATTGCCACAGTTGGTTCCGAAGCCTGAAAACGGCAGGGTATTGCCGGCATACCAGAGCGCAACGCCAATGCCCTTGACGCCGGTCTCATAGACCTTCCCGCCATAGGGGTTGCCGGTCCAATTGGCCAGGGGCAACGGCGTGGACGACAGCGAGCGCTTGGTCTCAATGGTGTAATTGCCTCCCGAGCACAACACTTCCAGCCCACTGACAGGGGTGAAGGTCTGCCGATAGATCTCCGCCCCCAATGGTACATCGCGCCCCACGGTCAGATTGCCGCCCAACAACGGTTGGGTACGCACCATTTTCATCGAGCCGGTATTGATATTGCAGTCAGCAAACGCTGCCCCCGCCGCCAGCCATAACCCGGCTACCAGCGCACCTGTTTTCAACCGTTGCATGGTTTTCATCACAATGTCTCCTGTGCGCTGTTCACAGAAGCAACGCGTTTATCGAATGGAACCTTCGAGCACACCACATCCACCTGTCGCAGCTGTTTGCCGTCGCTTTTGCCAGGCGGTAACGCTAATGCACATTGCTGCCCAACCTGGGTACCCCAACTGATCAACAGCCGACGTGCGTCGTCTTTGACCCGCGCATAGAGCTGGCCGCCCTGCCCGACCACTCCTACCGATACGCCACGATCATCATCGACCGTGGCCCCGAACGGCAGTGCACCGCCGTCGGCCAGGGTCACGTTGAGCAACACGGCCTGGCCGTTACTGGTGCCGTACTTGAGCGCCACCACTGCCCCGGCGCGTGGTGCGACTTGCTGGCTGGTTTCAGTCAGTTCGACATCCAGCGAAGTGCCCAGTGGATCGATCGCCACCTCGTTCAACTCATAAGGGCGCAAATAAGGCACGACAGCATTACCGCGACCGTCGAGTTTGAGGCCAGGAAAGCCGACCACCTTGGCTCCCTCGGCACCCGGCGCACTGACGACCGCCAGGGTTTCGCCGCGATAAGGCGTAAAGGTCACGCCCGCCGGATGGGCAACCACGCTGCCGCTGGCATTCACAGACAGGCTGTCATAGCCTTCTCCGCGACTGAGCGTGGCGCCGACGACGGCCTTGGGCCCGATGTACTGGCCATTGACCGAGCTGCTGTTGGACCCACTGGCGCCCTCATGGCCACCGGTCAGGCTGTATTGATACTGACGGTCTTCGCCGGCGGTACCGCTGAGAGTGGCTTGCTGGCTGTATTGCCCTTGGGTATCGCGCATGACACGCGCCGACAACTGTGGCTGGTTGGACGATTTACCGAACGCCAGCGGCATACTCACCGTGAACAACAAGCTGTTGTCCATTTCGCCCAGGCCTACGCGACTGCGATTGGCACTGATGCCGTAACTGACCTGGCGCACTTGTTTGTTGTAGCTGAACTGGTACTGCACATCCCGCCCGGGTTGGTTCCAGTAGTTTTGGGTAAAGCCGCTGAACGCCACCTGCCCCCAATCGCCAAGGCTCTGGTTGGCAGTCAGCGACAGGCGACTGCGCGGGCGTGCATACAACGCGGTGTCGAGCCCGCTGCGTTCGGCATCGAGCAGTTGCATGGCATTGCTGAAATCAAGGTAGTCCTGGGTGGAAAAGCGAGTGGCAGCCACGGCAAAGTTGCTGCCGGTGCTGAGGATGTTTTTGCTGTAGGTGACCCGAGCACTCTGACCGTTGGCCTGGCCACTCTTGAGCTGGGTCTGGGCTTGAGTCAGGTCAACGGCTACCGCACCCAAAGGGGTGCTGAAAGCCAGGCCACCGAGCAAAGCACGGTAATCGTCGCTGCCCTGGACACCGCCGTAACCGGTAAAAATATTGGTCAGGCCCAACTGGTAGGTGCCTTGCACAAGCCTGGCCTGACGGTCGAGGTAGTTATTGCGGGTTTCGCCCGCCGTCACGCTGAAACGCGAAGTCCCCGGTCGCAAGAGTTGCGCGGTGGCCGCGTAAGGCACGATAAAGCGCTGCTCACTGCCGTCTGCTTCGTACACGGTGATCTCAAGGTCACCGCCATAACCGGTGGAATACAAGTCGTCGATCACAAAAGCGCCCGGCGCCACCGTGGTTTCATACAACAAATTACCGGCCTGGCGCACCGCAACCCTGGCCCCGGTTCGGGCGATGCCGCGGATCACCGGCGCGTAACCACGCTGGGATTGCGGCAACATGCGGTCGTCGGTACCCAGTTGCACACCCCGGTAGGCCAAGGTGTCAAAGATTTCGCCACTGGTGTTCGCTTCGCCCACGGTCAGCTGACTTTTCAGGCTGGTCACATCGCGCTGGGCATAGGTATTGAGCGTTTGGTAAGCCTGGCCCGTGTCTTTCTGCCAGTTCAGCGAACCGTTATGGCGCAAGCGCCAGTCGCCCAGGTTCAAGCCGGCGTTGAGGCCCAGGTAGGCCGAGTCGTAATTGCCGAAATCGGTTTTGTTGTGGTTGGCATTGAAGGTGTAGCTCAGCGTTGCGGCAGTCACGCCTCGGTCCCACAGCTCGGGGCTGACATAGCCCCTGGCATCACGACGCAAGGCGATCTGCGGGAGGCTGATGTCCAGCTGTTGGTTGGCCGGAGAAAATGTCGCCGTAGCCCCTTCGATCAGTTGGTCAAGCGACAGGCAGGTAGCGTCGTTTTCCAATGCCGACGTGGCTTGAGCCTTGAGTTTGTGCATGTCCACACCGACCAACTCAAGCAAGCCACGGGTGATACACACCACAGGATGGCTGCCGTCCGACTCGGCGTTGATGCGAATGTCCTGACGACTGACCAGCGTGCCATTGACCGCCACGTCCGCACGATATTGGCCCGGCAATACCGGGTTGCCCTTCTCGTATTGGGTCAGATCAAGGCTGCGCGAGCCCTCTGGCAGGAAGGCGTCGTTAAACTGCACGTCTTCAGCCCATGCCGAGGGCCCCGTCAATACAACAGGCAGCAAAGTCAGAGCCTTTAGCATCAGCGCCGTTACAGAATTCAAGGCAAAGCGAGGGCTAGCCTGGCAGCCGTGGCCCAGGATGTGGAAAGTCGTCATAGGTTACTCGTGCGCAGGCGCGTTCGCGTGAAGGTCAGGGCTTGAGCGGTTGCTTGATAGGCATCAAAGCGCCGTAATCATTGATGGCGTTGAACTCCACCTGGGCAGAAGCGGACGGCGGCGACTGAAGTGTCGGCAGAGCAAACACTTTGGTTTCACCCGGGCCGACCATGCCGTTTTCACTGTCGTAACGCTGGTTGCCGCTCGCCAGTGCCAGCTCAACCTGGGAAACGTGGTAGGCCGTCGGGTTGAACGCTTGCAACGCGTAGCCCTGGCCTTGCTTGATCACCGTCCACTGCACCAGGGCCGGGGCGTCAATCGGCGCACCGGGCAAGCCGTCGGCGCGGTAAAAAATCTTGATGCGCGAGCGAAATGCCATCTGCAACACATTAAGGTCCGACGCGCCTTCGGCCTTGGGCGGGATTTCCAGCACGTTGAGCCAGTACAC
The DNA here is from genome assembly GCF_016613265.1 of Pseudomonas sp. MF6751. Lineage (NCBI taxonomy): Bacteria > Pseudomonadati > Pseudomonadota > Gammaproteobacteria > Pseudomonadales > Pseudomonadaceae > Pseudomonas > Pseudomonas sp. MF6751. The sequence continues at coordinate 77,289 of NZ_JAENSV010000014.1, read as the reverse complement.
CGATTCTTTGTTACCCGGCAGCGGCGCCCCGGTAAACATCAGACGCAGGCTCTGCCCCTTGCTCGGGTCGATCCGCGACACCGGCGGCGAAAGCACAAAAGGCGCTTTGGAGCTGGTCGGGCTGGATTTCAGGTCACCGGTATCGACCCAGGCTTGTACGAGTGCGGGCTTCATGCCGTTGTTATTGAGCTTGACGGTGATTTCTTTCTGGCTCGCCGGGTACACCAAACGGGTGCCGGTAATTACCACCCCGGCCATTGCCTGGGAACAAGCCAATGCAGCAAGCCCCAGGCAGACACCGCGACGAAGGTTTTTCAAACGAAACATAATTCACCTCATCAGCCGAATATCGGCGCGCCTGAACGCGGCGCGCAGATAGGCGAACGGCTTACTGATAGTCGACGTTGTAGGTCACGGAACTGACCACGGTGCCTGGCGTGGTAGCGCCCGTGGCCAGGTACTGCACGGCATACGGCATGTTGGCTGCGCCCGTACCGTCAATGGTGTTGCGGGTAGTCTGGGTACGCTGGTTGGTGTTGCCGGCCTGAATCACCGCGCCGCCCTGTGCATCGACCAATTGCAACTGCACGTTGGTGGCGGTGCCGGTCATGTTGTTCAGGTTGCCGGTCACTGGGTCTACGGTGGCGCCGGAGTTGAAGAACGCGGCGGCGGTGGCGGCGGTGCCCACGCAGTTGCTCAGTTGGATATTGAAGCCCGTGCGGCCTTCAGCCTGGCCCGCCGCGGTCAGCAGACCGGTAGAGATAGTCGGCAGTGTCACGGTGGCCACGGCCGGGGTAACCACGCCGTCCACAGCGATGGTGCAGGTCTGGTTGACCAGTTCACCGTTGAAGTTGATGGTGCCGTCGGCGGCGCTGGCAAACTGGGCAGCGGTTGCGCTGAACAGGGCGATGAGGGTGAGTGCTTGAACTTTCATGGTGCTGCTCCAAAGGATAGGTGATGAACACTGTCGCCAAGCCTCGTTGGACTGCCAGACGCCGCAGCGCCTGTGCAACAAACTCAACGGTTGTCTTGTTCGACAGGACGCATCTTCCGCCTATCAGCACGCCTAACCTGTAGTACCCATCCCTCCAAAATGTAGGAAATTTCCCACGAAAATTTCGTGCTCGGCGCCTGCCGCCCCATAAAAAAACCGCATCGTAGATGCGGTTTTTTCGTCCGTGCCAGTGCTATCAGCCGAGGTAGTTATCCAGGCGTTGTTCCAACTGCTCCATGGCCTGCTGCAAGGCATCCACCGCCTCCGTCAGCACGGCAGAATTCAAGCCCTTGCACGCCACCTCCAGTTCCTCGCAGCAGTCGACCAACCATTGCGCCTGGATAATCCTTGCGCCCCCCTTGACCCGATGGGCCAAGTCGCTCAGGCCGGTCACGTCATGCTGAGTGAACATCTGAAGCAATCGCGCCATATCCTGAGCGTTACTGGTTGCCAGATCCTGAAGCAGGCTGCGCACGGCGCCAGCGTCGCCACGGCTCAGTTGTTCGAGGCTGGTCAAGTCAACGCCCTCGATAACCGTGGAAAAATCCTGCTCTACCGGCCCCCCCGCGACAGGCACCAGCGACATTAATCGTGCGTTAAGGTCATCCAGGCTGATCGGTTTGAACAGGCAATCATCCATGCCGGCGGCCAGGCAGCGATCCTTTTCTTCAGGTTGAGCGTTGGCGGTCAACCCGAGAATCATCGCCGGGGCAATCCCCCTGCTACGCTCCTCATCACGAATCGCGCGGGCCAGTTCATAGCCATTCATGATCGGCATGCTGCAATCGGTAATCACCACATCAAAATGCTGGTGACGCCAGGCTCTGAGGCCATGAGCACCGTCCTGCGCATCGCTGACGCGATGCCCCAGGTAGTTCAACTGCTGGGACAGCAGCAACCGATTAGCGGGGTAATCATCAATCACCAATACGTTCAACACCTGGGTGGCCTGGGATAACAACGCGACGGGGGATGCAGGCTCTTGCAGGGGCTCCAGGGTCGGCAGACCGACACGCATCTCAACTTGGGTACCTTGGGTCAGCTCACTGTTCAAGGTCAGGCTGCCGCCCATCATCTCGCAAAGTGTACGGCTGATCACCAGGCCCAGGCCCGAGCCACTGCGGGCTGACTGTCCCTGGTTCGAGGCCTGGCTGAACGGATTGAACAAGCGCTGCTGGTCTTCAATGGAAATGCCGCTGCCAGTGTCCTCCACCCGCAAGCACAACGAGACACGCTCAGCATTGGGCCCAGGTTCGGCACTGACCTGTAAACGCACATACCCCTGTGCAGTAAACTTGATCGCGTTGCTCAACAGGTTCGAGACGATTTGCTTGAACCGCAGCGGGTCTATCAGTACCTGACGGTTAAGTGTGGCGTCCAGATCGAGGATCAGGCGCAGTTGCTTTTGCCGCGCCAACCCCTCAAAGATGCGTGCTACCGACTCCACCAGCTCCAGCAGGTTGGCGCGCTCCGGGGCCAGCGACAGGCGCCCTGACTCGATACGGGCAATGTCGAGGATATCGCCGATCAGGTCCAGCAACCCACGCGCGGCGCCGGAGGCGACATCGATGGAGACACGGTCCATATAGCCTTGATCGGCTTTTTTCTGTGCCAGTTCCAACATACCGATGATAGCGTTCATCGGCGTGCGGATCTCATGGCTCATGGTCGCAAGGAACGTCGTCTTGGCGCGGCTTGCATCGTCCGCGTGTTCCTTGGCTTCGCGCAGGGCCTGCAGCAACTGCTGGCGCTCGCTGATATCGATCCAGCCACCGATCATGCCGCTGACCGCGCCATCGCTGCCGCGGTAGGGCAGCATCCAATGGTAGATAGTCAGCACTTGATCGGTGCCCATGGTCAGGCTTCGGTCCTGTACCCGGGGCGTGCCCTCTTCCATCACCTGCAAGTACTCTGCCTGGTAAGCCGCCGCTTCATTGGGGTCGCTGAGGACGCCTTCTTCTACGGTCTTGCCGATGACAGCCTCGCGTTCTACATCAAACGCACTCAGATAGCCGCTGTTACACGCTATCAACCGTCCCTGGCGATCACGCACATAAATAGCATGGGGGGTGCCGTCAATCAGCACGCGCATGAATTCCATCTGGTCATTGAGCGCTATCTCAGCCTGCCTGCGCTTGCGCATCAGCCAGCGTAGATAAACGATCCAACCCACCGCCGCCAGCAACAACAGAGTGGCCACCGCAAATGCCTGCAATATCACGGTGCGGTTACGCAGCCAATAACTGTCATCTACGGCGATTTCACTGCGCCATCGGTTGGTAATCTCATCCATCTCTTCAGGCGGGATACTGAGCATGGCCTTCTCCAGTATCGAGTAAAGCTCCAGCGCATCGCGAGGGGTGGCGAACGCGGTACGTGCCAGTTGCGTACCCACGGTACTGGTGATGCGCAGTTGATCGCGATATTGGCGGGAAATCATGTAGCGGGAGATGATCAGCGAGTTGACCGCAGCCTCGGCTTTTCCTTCGGCCACCAGTGCCATTGCATCCTGGGCATTGCGCGCCTCCACCAGCACCACCTTGGGGTATTGCTCGATGAGCATGTCGCGAACAGGGTTGCCGTGGATCACCGCCAGCCGTTTGCCCGCCATGTCATCCAGGGTGCCGGGGCTTGAGGGGTTATCGGCACTGACCAGCACGTAAGGTGTATTCAGATACGGTCGGGTAAAACGCAGCAGGCCCTCACGCTCGGTACTCGGGGTCAGGGTGATCAGCAGGTCCGCGTCACGCTCACGGATGCTGTTGAGCATGTTCTCCACCGAATACGCCCGTTGTACTTCAAACTTCAAACCCGTGCGCAGCGAGACCTTGGCCAGTACATCTGCACTGATTCCGCGAAACTCGCCCTCTTCATTGAAAAACGACAGCGGTAAATAGCTGTCGTCCACCACCACGCGCAACACCGGGTGCGCGCCCATCCAACGTTGCTCGCTGGCACTGAAATGCAGTGCCGTACGCCCTGGCATACTGGCGCCACCGGCGCTCCAGCGGCGCAGAATATTCATGCGTTCACTGACCGGAATCGCCGCCAGTGCGCGATTGAGGATGTGCAGCAAGCGTGTACCTTCCTGGGGCACGGCAAACGCAAAGTTGCTGGCCTCTATCTGGGAAAAGTCCGCCAACTGCACATTGTTGAGATAGTTCTTGTTGATCAGGAAATCAGCACTGATGGCGTCGCCCAGATACACATCGGCGTTTCCGAAGGCCACTGCACCAATGGCGCTCAAGGTGGAAGGAAACAACTGCAAAGTAGCCTTGGGGTAAAACGCTTTGACCGCCGCGGGCGACAGGTAGTGATAGAACATGGCGATCTTCTTGCCCGCAAGGTCTGGGGCCAGTGTGCTGCTGTCGCCCAGGCGCGTGACCAACGCCGGCATATCCTCGGCATAGGCGGTCGACAACAACAGCCCGGCATCGGCGGCTTCATAACCGTTGGCCACCCCCAGGAAATCCACTTCGCCACGCTTGAGCGCATCGATCACCTCAACGCGCGAGGCAAACCGGCGCACCTGCACCCGAACGCGCAACAGTTCGCTCAACAACTGCGCGTAGTCGGCCGTCATGCCTTCATAATCGCGATCATTGTTGGCCATGCCCAGAGGCGCATAGTCGGGCGCGGAGTCACCCAGCACCAGCACATCCTTGCTGCGCAGCCAACTCCACTCAGCTTCGGTAAGCACGGCGCTATAACCATCGACATGGGAGCGCCCCAATACCTGGAAAGTAGTTGCTTGCGAGTCCGCCAGCGCACTACCGTTGAGGGTCATGCCAAAGGCCAGTGCCGTGATCCATGTACGCAAGTCAGTGCTCATCAAACCAAATTATTACGTTTGGCAAAATCAGCGAGGTACACCACCGATTTCACGTTGAGCTTTTCGATCAAGCGTGTTTTGTAAGTGCTGACAGTCTTGTTACTGAGCAGCATCGAATCGCCGATTTCCTTGTTGCTCAAACCCTGGGACAGGCGCTGCAGAATGGTCAGCTCGCGGTCAGAGAGGCTTTGGATCAGCTCCAGATCAGTGGCTTCGACGTCACTGCGCCGCACTGAGCTACCTGCCAGGTTCGGAAAGAATGTGTACCCGCCCATCACTGCCTTGATCGCTTTGATCAATTCATCCAGGTCGTTGGTCTTGGAGATGTATCCAGCGGCGCCAGCTTTCATACACCGCATCGAGTAGAACAGCGGCGACTGTGAGGTCAACACCAGGATTTTGCACTTGAGCCCCAGCGCGCAGAGCCGGGTGATGACTTCCAACCCATCCAGCTTGGGCATGGCAATATCCAGCACAATCAGATCCGGCTCAAACTCACGCGCCATCTGTACCGCATCCGCCCCATTGTCCGCCTCTGCTACGACGTCGAAATGTTCCTGCTTCAGCAACATTTTGACCGATGAGCGAATGAACGGATGATCGTCCACAACTAACGCTTTAAACATATCCACCTCTGGAAGACACACCGGCGAAGCCGATGACTCATATGTCAGTCGCGTAAGACTGTGGGGACACAGTTCGGGAATACGCTGCTCAAAATACACGAGCGTGACACAAGTGTAGGAAGTATCTGCGGAATATCAGGACAATTCGTGGCTATTTTTCTGCCCGGCGAAATGTGCTTCAAGCCACGGTATCAGCCGATACCCTGCCATCGGTCGTGCCAGGTAAAACCCTTGCCCGATCTCGCACCCTAACGCCAGCACCCCTTCATGGCTGCGCTGAGTGCCGATACCCTCGATCACCAGGCTCATGCCCAGTGAACGAGCGAGCGCCAAGGTGCTGGCAACCATGGCCTGATTCTGCGGGTCGTCGACATGGCGTACGAACGCTCCGTCAAGCTTGAGCTGGTTGAAAGGCAGCTGACACAGCAATTTGAGTGATGAAAAACCCGTACCAAAATCGTCGATGGACAAACCGCAGCCCAACAAGCGCAAACGCAGCAAGTTCTCCTGTATGCGCGGTGAGAGATCCAGCAAGCCGTTTTCCGCCAGTTCGAACAACAATGTGGTGCCGGGTAACCCATGGCGCAGCAAGGCTTGCTGAATATGTAACAGTAATTCGTCGTCGAGCAATTGCGATGCATGCAGGTTGAACGCCAATTCGAGCTGGATGTGCTGACGCCGTAACATGCCGAGAAGATTAAGGCCTTGCTCCAAGAGCTGCTTGAATATCGGGTCAATCAGATCGTACGCCAGTACCGCAGCCAGAAACTGCGCCGGTAACAGCACGCCCCTTGTAGGATGTTCCCAGCGCACCAATGCTTCCACGCCGGCCAAGCGCCCGGTGCCTAACATGAATTTGGGTTGGTACCAGGCACGAAACTCCCCCAATGCCAGGCCCTGATGAATCTCGTGCTCATGGGGCAAGGCTGCCGGCGCTGGGGCCCGTGCCGACGGCAGGCGTCGCCGCCAATAACTGTGCAGTAAATGCCGCAGGGCACGCAATTGCAGGGGTTGGCTCAACACACCGAGCATTTGCAGCCCAGAGAGCGAGCGCATCTGAGCCAACGCCCTTCGTAATTCAGGGCGCAGTTCGCTGCACAGGGCGACCGCCTGCACGAGCCCAGCCTGGCTGGCACCTCGCAGGAACTCCAGGCAGTCCAGACTCCTGTCGGCCAGGTCACAGAGCACAATGTCCACACCCCCGCAGGCATGCAGTTGCGCCATGGCTTGTTTGGTGCTACTGGCCTGGCGTACTTCCTGCAATCCCAGCCGATCAAGCATCTTGATCAATACGCTGCGTTGAAACCGTTGGTTTTCCAGAACCAGCACGCGGGGATGAGCCATTTTTAATCAACCACCTGGCAGAAGCGAAGGTGGTCATAGTCGCGTTGAACTGTCTGAATCAGTAATGGAAGCGTCCTTGCGATTTGTAGGAAATTTCCTAGCGAAATACTTAGCGCTGACTCAAGGATCCACCTGCCCCATCAATTCAGGAATGCTCTCCGGCCGCTGGGCATAGCGTTGGGCCAACGCCGCGCAGACCATCAACTGGATCTGGTGAAACAACATCAACGGCAAAATCAACACGCCCATGCTCGCCCCGGCAAACAGCACCTGCGCCATCGGCACGCCGGTCGCCAGGCTTTTCTTCGAGCCGCAGAACAGGATGGTGATGCGGTCTTCCTGGTTAAAACCAAACGCCTTGCCCAGCAGCGTAGACGCCACCAACACCAGGGCCAGCAGCACGCAGCAGGCCACCACCAAGCCGCCCAATTCCCACAGCGGGATCTGGTGCCAGATGCCTTCGTTGACCGCCTCGCTGAAAGCCCCGTAGACCACCAACAGAATCGAGCCCTGGTCGACGAATTTCAGCCAGGCTTTGTTACGCCCGACCCAGCCCCCAATCCAGCGGCTGGCGACTTGCCCGGCAATGAACGGCAGCAACAACTGCACGCTGATTTTGACAATCGCATCGACTGTGGAGCCGCCATCCCCATGCACGTTGAGCAGCAGCGCTACCAGCAGCGGCGTCAGGAAGATGCCGAACAGGCTGGACGCCGCCGCGCTGCAGATGGCCGCCGGGATATTGCCGCGGGCCAGGGAGGTAAAGGCAATCGCCGATTGCACAGTGGCCGGCAAGGCGCAGAGGTAGAGCATGCCCATGTACAGCTCGTTGCCGATCAACGGCGACAGCACTGGCTTGAGCGCCAGGCCCAGCAACGGAAACAGTACGAAGGTCAGGCTGAACACCAGCAAATGCAAACGCCAGTGGCCGGCACCGGCGACGATGGCCTTGCGCGACAGCTTGGCGCCGTGCATGAAAAACAGCAGCGCGATGGCCAGGTTGGTGACCCAGCCGAACGCCACGGCGGTCTGGCCGCTGGCGGGCAGCAGTGAGGCGAGGATCACGGTGCCGATCAGGGTGAGGGTGAAGTTGTCGGGGAGAAACCGGGGCCGGGTCATAAGCAATTCTTCCAGGGGTTGCCAAGAGCGTCACGACGACTCTAACGTAACCGCCCGTTACCGACTAACGCCAATGAGCCAGTAAATGCCGCCTAAAGGACATGAAAAAGCCGTTCGCCGCAGTGTACCTGGGCTTTCCAGCCTGCCGAGGCCGGTGTACGGGCGTACTGAATCCTTGCCCAACCGTGCGCTGACGCGACGCCACAGCCACCCGTGGGTGCAGTTGTCCTACGCGATTTCCGGGGTGCTGGAGATCCAGACCACAGTCGGTCGTTTTGTCGCACCACCGCAGCGCGCCGTATGGATTCCGGCCGGCATGCCCCATCGTGTGTTCAGTTCGCCCCATACGGAAATGCGCAGCTTGTACCTCGATTGCAGCGTCACCGCCTGGGCCGCCGAGCGTTGCCAGGTGCTGGAGGTGAGCAGTTTGCTACGCGAGCTGATCCGCAACTTCAGCCAATTGCCGGTGGAATATACCGAGGACGGGCCGGACGGGCGCCTGGCTCAGGTACTGCTCGATCAGCTCGCCGCCGCGCCCCAGGTGGATTTGATGTTGCCGCTGCCTCACGACCCACGGCTGCGGCAGATCTACCGCAGCCTCAACCTGCATCCCGAGCAGCAGACCACCTTGGGCGACTGGAGCCGCAAACTGGGGGTCAGCGAAAAGACCCTCAGTCGGGTGTTCCTGAGTGACACCGGGCTGACATTCCGCGCGTGGCGCCAGCGCCTGCGCCTGTTGAGCGCCCTGCCCGCCCTGGAACAAGGCGAGCGGGTGACGGATGTGGCATTGGGGTGTGGCTATGAATCGACCTCAGCGTTTATCAATGCATTTCGTCAGCAGTTCGATTCCACCCCCGGTGAATTCTTCCGCTGACCCTCCCACGACGCAAATAATCCCCAAACCCACGCTCGGCTGGTATTGTGCCGCGCTTTGAAACACAGCAACCGACTGCGAGGAAATGGACGTTGAACACTGACGAAAAAATGACCGGGGACCTGTTCGAGGTTGATAAGCGCCTGTCACTCAAGCCCGTGGTGGACTTCAACGCCTACCTGCGCAGCGCCTTCGGCGACGGCCCTTGCACCTGCGTGCGCTGCACGGCCAACGGCGGCGATGAAAGCGGTTATGAGTTCCAACACACCTTCGCCTTCGAGGGTAAGCCGGTGCACCGTCGCTTTGCTTCGACGGCGGGCAGTGATGTGTTGATGGTGTTGAAGAAGGCATGGTTGTCGTACACCAAGGCCGAGCTGCCGCTCAGTGGTGCGTTGGCGCTGGATACAGTGAAGGAGTTTGTCGAGCCACAGTTGCACAAACGCCTGGCGCCGCTGTTTGTCGCCAGTGGGTTGGTCAAGGATGTCGAAGGTGAATTGCGCATCCAGCCGCAAGCCGCAGCCTGACACCGGCCAATGTGGGAAACACCACTGTCGAAGCAAAGAAGATCCATGTGGGAGCGGGCTTGCCTGCGAAAGCAGTAGCGCAGTCACAGATGCAGTGACTGACACGCCGCCTTCGCAGGCAAGCCAGCTCCCACATTGGTCATGCATCGCCCACAAAATCAGCGTCCGGCACAGATCCCCTGTGGGAGCGGGCTTGCCTGCGAAGGCGGCGTGTCAGTCATTGAATATTCAACTGAACCACCGCTATAGCAGGCAAACCAGCTCACACATTTTTCCGGTTATTGGCCTAGAAACCGGGAACGCCTTGTACGCGCAACTCAGGGGTCAGTTCGTCCAGCGGCTCGGTCAGCGGCCGGTCGCTCCCACCCGGCAGCAGGATCACCTTGCGGCATTCCTCTTCGGCTTTATCAAACAGCTCATACCCCCGCGCCGCCTGCTCCAGGGGCAGCCTGTGAGTGATGATCGCCTCCGGATGCAGATGCCCCAGCTCGATATGCTCCAACAACTCCGGTAAGAACCGCTGCACATGGGTCTGGCCCATCTTGAAGGTCAGGCCTTTGTCGAAGGCATCGCCAAACATGAAGCCATGGATAAACCCGGCATACACCCCGGCGACGCTGACCACACCACCGCGACGTACGGCGGCGATGCATTGGCGCAGCGCCTTGCCGCTGCTGCCCTCGATCTTGAGCGCGGTGAGCAGGGTTTCCGTGGTGCTGCCCTTGGCCTCAAAACCCACCGCGTCCACCACACCATCGACGCCGCGCATACCGGCGGTCTGGCGGATAATGGTGTCCGCCGGGTCTTCGTCTTCTTCGAAGTTGATCGGGATCACGCCGTAGGTTTTCTGCGCGTAGGCCAAACGATACGGATGGTCGTCGACCATGAAGATCTGCTCGGCGCCCAGCATTTGCGCGCATGCCGCACTGAGCAGGCCCACGGGCCCGGCACCATAAATCGCCACGCTGGAGCCTTTGCCGATGCCGGCGTTGGTCACTGCCTGCCAAGCAGTGGGCAGGATATCGGAGAGGAACAGCACCTTCTCATCCGCCAGGGTGCCGGGCACCTTGAACGGCCCGGTATTGGCCTTGGGCACCCGCACCCACTCCGCCTGACCGCCGGGAATACCACCATACAGGCGGCTGTAGCCAAACAGCGCGGCACCCGGTGGGATAGCTTTTTTATTCAGGATCGCGCCGCGCCCATCGTTGGTGGTTTCGCAGGCGGCGAATTGCTGGAGCTGGCAGAAAAAGCAATTGCCACAGGCAATCACGAACGGAATCACCACACGGTCGCCGCGTTGCACGGCGGTGACGGCCGGGCCGGTTTCTTCGACGATGCCCATGAACTCATGGCCGAAGATATCACCGTGCTCCACGGTCGGGATCTTGCCTCGGTACAGGTGCAGGTCCGAGCCACAGATCGCGGTGGCGGTGACCCGCAGAATGATGTCGTCGGGTTGTTCAATGATCGGATCGGGCACGGTATCCACCTGCACCTTGTGTGCGCCCTGGTAAGTCATCGCTCGCATGCTCTGCGCTCCTGCCGTTGAGGGGTTACTGATTAAGGGCGGAGCAACACCATCAGTGTTCCATCAACCTTGATCAAGACCCGATCAATGGTCGCCGCGAGTCTGGGCCAACAGCAGGTCGACTACCTGGCGCAAGCTGGCAAGCGCATCGGCGCCGCTCGCCTGGGCCTGGGCCTGCCAGCGCAACTGCTCGGCCGCGCTGTTGCCGCGTCGCAGCAGCGCCTGCAGGGTATCGAACAGCAGCGGCTCGCCCATCGCTTCTGCAGTGGCGGCAAAGGTCTGCCGGGCGCATTGCAGCCATTGCTCAGCGCTGCCCAGGGTGCCTGCGTCGTCCAACGCGAAGGTGCCAGCGGCACCATAACGTTTGGCCTGCCAGCGATTTTCCTTGAGCAGCCAGCGCGCCTCGGCACTGAACCCGGCGCCAGGGCGCTGCATCGCGCAGGCATGGGCGACCATCACCTGAAACAGCGTGGCGAGGGCCAAGGCGTCCGTCAGCCGTGGACAGGCGTCGGTCATGCGCAGTTCCAGGGTGGGATAACGTGCCGCTGGGCGAATTCCCCACCAGCCATTGCCATCGGCCTTGATCGCGCCGATTCGCTGTAACAGGGCCAGGTAGCGCTGGTACTCGGCCCAATCGCTGAAATGTTCCGGCACGCCCATGCGGGGCCACTCGTCGCACGCGGCCTGGCGGTAGCTCATGAAGCCGCTGGGCGCGCCGTCCCAGAAGGGGGACGAGCAACTGAGCAGCAGCAACAACGGCAACCATGGCGACACCTGGTTCATCACCGCGATACGGTCCAGCGTTTGCGGCACCTGCACATGCACATGCAGCCCGCACAACACACTGCGCCGCGCTACATATTGAATATCGTCGAACAGTTGCCGGAAATGCGCCTGATCGGTTGGCCGCTGCCCACGCCAATCGGCCAGGGGGTGGCTGCCGGCGCACACCACACCGAGGCCGAACTCAGCCAGGGATTGCGCCAGGTTGCCGCGCACTGCCCGGAAGTAGTCCGCTGCTTCGGCGCTGGAGGTGAACACCGGAGAGGCCGCCTCGATCTGGCCCTGGAACATCTCAAACGAGAAGCCCGCGCCAATCGCTTCGCGACAGGCCGCCAGCACTGCCGCCGTGGGCTCGCCGACCATCTGGCGGCTGTGCAGGTCGGTGATGAAGTATTCCTCTTCAATGCCAAAGGTGAGCATCGGGTATTCAGCGCAATCGGGTGACAGTCAGTGCGACCACGGCGATGCGCTCCACCTGCTCATAGCCTGGCTTTTCCAGTTCTTCACCGAAAACGTCCGGGTCCAGTTCGCGGTAGGTCCAGCCGTAGGCGTCGCTGCCCAGCAGCGGCTTGACTGCCTCCAGGAAGGGGTCGCTGCCGGCCACCATCGCCACCCCGGTATACAGCAACAGGCTACCGCCCAGGGCCAGGCGCCCGATGGACTCACTGACGATGCGCAGCGACAACTGCTCCCCCAAGGCGCCGCCGCCATGGCGATAGGCGCGCTGGCGGTCATCTTTCATGTACGGCGGGTTGGCGACGATCAGGTCGAATTCGCCCTCCACACTGGCCAGCACGTCACTGTGGTACACGCTGACGTTATTCAGCGCGGCCAGCTCGGCATTCACCGCGGTCATGCGCAGGGCACGCGGGTTGATATCCACCGCCAGCACCTGGGCGTCATGCCGGGCTTTAGCAATCACCAGCGCGCCGACACCGGCGCCACAGCCAATGTCCACAGCGCGCTTGAGCGGCTCGAAACGCTGTTGCAGATAGGCTTCGATCACGTGGGCAAAGCGGTAGCTGTCGGGGCCGAAAAACACCGCGTCCGCCTGGTCGGTGGGATAAGGAGAATGGGCGAACAGCAGCTCGTCGAGGCTCGACCATCGCACTGAGCTGCGCCATAACGCGCCGTGCTTTTCGATCACATCCGCTTGCTGCAATTCTTCACGCAGGGCCTCGGGCAACAGGCCTTGATCGAACGGCATCGACCAACCGAACACATCGCGCAGCGTCATTGCCAGGGGCGTCGCCAGCCGCCGATAGACACGCTCATGGGTCAAGGGCGTTGGCGTGATAAAGCGATAACCACCCTCCTTCAACCCGCGGCCCAAATTCAACAAGGCACGATCAGCCAGCTGTTGCGCAGACATAGGCACATTCCTTAGCGCAGGCGCGCGCGCAGTTGGATAAAGCGGCGAGTGGCATACAGCCCGGCAGGCGTGCAGTGACGGCGTGCCGACAGCCACGGGATCAGTGCATTGAGCTGTTGCACATCGGGCAAGTTGCACAACGATTCCGCCAGGGCCTGGGTATCAGGATCCGCGGGACGATGCTGCTCGCGGGAAAACCGGCTGCCGCGTCCCGGCCGCACGGGCGGCACGCGTTCGCTGGCAACCCATTCACCCGCAATCCAGTCATGGATCAGTTGTTTTTCATAACCGCTGAACACCCCGAACATCGCGGCTCCAGCGCCCTCGACCAATTGCCAGAAGCGGCTGTTGGCGGGGTCCTGGTTGTGTTTGATCCAGCCTTTGTCTTCGAGGGCCTTGAGGAACGCGCCGATCTGCCCAGGCTGAGCCAGCCATTGGTTGACGGTCTGCCCTTCGAAGCGGCAATAGTCCGAATGCATGTGCTGGCCGAAGGCGCGCTTGCGTTCGAGCATCGCCACCACCTCGTCCTGCAGGTTGAACTGTTTGATCACAGCCGTAGTACCCGGCCCCAGATCGTTCAGGCGGTAGCCTGCGGCCACGCGACGATAAAAATCCGCCCTGCCCTCGCCTAGCGGCAACAGGTTCAGCACCGATTGCGCCGCCTTGCTCGCGTGGCCGCTGCTGGCGTTGTCGATGGTGACATGCAGCGTGAAGTAATAAGGGTCGATACCCAGCTCACTGAGTTCATAGGCGGTGATCAACAGGTGCAGCGGCAGTTGCTCGTAACCCAGGTTGAAGCCAATAACCTCCGGCAGGAACTCGTCGGCGCACACGCCAAGCGCCAGTTGCAGCGCGCCTTGCAGGTAATGGTCATCCTCCAGGCCGGCTTCGCTATCGGCATCGTGCTCGCTGAGCAACTTGCGGTAGATCACCACATGGTTCTGCGCGGCTTCACCATCGCCCAATTCTTCCAGGTAAGTGGTGAGCAGGCCGTCGAAGCGCTGGTCTTGCCAATAGCGCAGCAAGCCATAGAGCCAGGCGCCGTCGACCTGTTTGGTGGGTGCAACACGCTGCAGAAAGTACAACGCATGGGCCTTGTTCTGAAAATACCGACGTGGCCCCCCTTGCCGGCGCTGCTCAAGGTAGTCGGCATAGGCCTGGGCCACCTCGGCGCAGCGTTGCTCGACCCAGGCCATCAGCTGTTCGGGGGCCTCAGGCAAATCGCCGTCGGTTGCCTCCACCAGGGCCAATTGATCCTGCAGGTATTCACGTGCCAGCTCAGCTGCGTCCCGGGCTTCGCCATGCAGCTGTTGGTACACCCGTTGATGGCGACCCTGGGCCGAGTCGATGAGAGAGGCCGGCTGGCCTGACAGCGCTGTGAGGAGTGTCATGATGGCAGTTTCCGCAAAGTCCGTTACAACGGGCCTCCCACAAGGTGGCCCTGCAAGAGCGCTTGAAAACATGCGCTTCTAAGATGCAGAACCTTGAGATGTGCGGAAAATTCAGATTGGATTGTTAACGTGGGGACAAGCGGTCGCAGTGCTATTGAGATGGGGACATTGGGTCACTAAATCGTGCCCCACGCGATATGAGGAGAAAATCAGGGATACTCTTGCCGAGCGTGCAACACGCTGACTATCTCGATGCGCTCTGCTGTTACTCGATACACCAGGACGTAATTGGGGTGAACGACGACCTCCCGCGTACCGGGCACACGGCCGTTCGGATACAGGTAAGGATGCTCGGTCAGTGGCAGAGGCGCACCTTCAAGACGTGTCTTGATACGTCGCGCCGCCCCAGGATTCTCTTCTGCAATGAAAGTAACGATGTCAATCAGGTCGCTGATAGCCTCATCAAGCCAAACAACGCTTAACATCAGGCTTTGGCCCTCTGCTTACGTTCTGCTTCAAGGATAATCGCCTCGACCCTCGCCATGACTTCGTCATGGGGTACACCGGGTCCGGGATTGGCCAAGCTTTTTTCGACTTTGGCGCGAAACCAAAGATCATGACTATTTGCCTGCTCCTCGGTTTCAAATTCGGAAACAATTGGGGAAAGTGGAACACCCATAAGATGACCTCCTGTATGAATGCTCAGCAGTTTAGTCCCAAGCTAGCAAGCTGTCTCGGAGCACCAGATGAAATGCAGGTAGCTCACCCACAAAAAAACAACGGCACGCAAGCGTGCCGTTGTGTTCAGCTCATTCAGCGAAATTACTTACGCGCCGCCTCCCACTGCTTGAGCAGGTCGTTGTAGTTCACGGTTTCGCCCTTGGGCTTTTCGTTGGCCAGTTTCGGCTTCGGTGCACCCGGCTGGTCGAACCAGTATTGCGCGTCACGCTCGGGGTTCATTTTCGGGCCGCACACCGGTTGCACCTTGGAGCGTTCCAGGCGCGTCATGATCGCATCCTGCTCCTTGGCCAGGTTGTCCAGCGCCTGTTGCGGGGTCTTCTCGCCGCTGGCCGCTGCGGCGATATTGCTCCACCACAGTTGCGCCAGGCGCGGGTAGTCCGGCACGTTGGTGCCCGTCGGGGACCACTCGGTGCGGGCCGGGCTGCGGTAGAACTCCACCAGCCCCCCGAGTTTGGGCGCCATGTCGGTCATGGCCTGGGAGTTGATATCGGACTCACGAATCGGCGTCAGGCCAACGATGGTTTTCTTCAGCGACACCGTTTTTGAGGTCACGAATTGCGCGTAGAGCCAGGCCGCGAGTTTCTGCTTTTCGGGCGTGGACTTGAGGAAGGTCCAGGAACCTACGTCCTGATAGCCCTTCTTCATGCCCTTTTCCCAATACGGCCCGACTGGGGACGGTGCCATGCGCCATTTTGGCGTACCGTCGGCATTTACCACCGGCAGGCCCGGCTTGACCATGTCGGCGGTAAACGCGGTGTACCAGAAGATCTGCTGGGCGATGTTGCCCTGGGACGGCACCGGGCCGGATTCGGAGAAGGTCATGCCCGCCGCTTCCGGTGGCGCGTAGGCTTTCATCCAGTCCACGTACTTCTGCGTGGCGAACACCGCCGCCGGGCCGTTGGTGTCGCCGCCACGGGTGACGCTGGAGCCCACCGGGTGGCAGTCCTCTACACGGATGCCCCACTCGTCCACCGGCAAGCCGTTGGGCAAGCCTTTGTCGCCGCCGCCGGCCATGGAGAACCAGGCATCGGTGAAACGCCAGCCCAGGGACGGGTCTTTCTTGCCGTAGTCCATATGCCCATAAATGCGCTTGCCGTCGATTTCCTTGACGTCTTCGCTGAAGAACTTGGCGATGTCTTCATAAGCCGACCAGTTCACCGGCACGCCCAGGTCGTAGCCGTATTTCTCCTTGAACTTGGCCTTCAGCTCCGGCCGCTCGAACCAGTCGGCGCGGAACCAATAGAGGTTGGCGAACTGCTGGTCGGGCAACTGGTAGATCTTGCCGTCCGGCGCGGTGGTGAAAGACAGGCCGATAAAGTCCTTGAGGTCCAGGGTGGGCGAGGTGAAGTCCTTGCCTTCGTTGGCCATCAGGTCGGTGATGGATTCGGTCTTGCCGTAGCGAAAGTGCGTACCGATCAAGTCGGAATCGTTGACCCAGCCGTCATAGATATTCTTGTCGGACTGCATCTGAGTTTGCAGCTTCTCCACCACATCGCCTTCCTGCAGCAGGTCGTGGGTCAGCTTGATGCCGGTGATTTCACTGAAGGCCTTGGCCAGCACCTTGGATTCGTACTCGTGGGTGGTGAGGGTTTCCGACACCACGTTGATCTTCATCCCACGGAACGGCTCCGACGCCTTGATAAACCACTTCAACTCTTCAAGCTGTTGGGCTTCGGTAAGGGTCGAGGGTTTGAACTCGCTGCCGATCCATTTTTTCGCGGCATCTTCATACGCATCGGCCCAGGCCGAAGCGCTCAAACCACTGAGGGCCAGTACGGCGGCCAATGAAATGCTATGTCGCAGCTTATTGTTTTTATTCAACATAGAGACCTCCAGGTTAATTTCAAACGGGGGCTTGCAGGAGCGAGCTTGCTAGCCCCAACGCATCACACTCAACAGCCAAACAAGGGAGAGCGCGGACGCCACCCAGATGCTCCAGTCGGTAACGCCAATGACCAGCAAATGCAGGTAGGCGCTGCCGAGAAGACCGATAAACAAGCGATCGCCACGGGTGGTACTGATCGGCAGCAAACCGCGCCGCGGGATACTCGGCGAACGCAATTCCCAAGTGGTCATGCCCGCCAGAATCAGGGCAATGCCGCCAAAGAACAGCGCAGTGGGGGTGGTCCAGGCCATCCATTCCATCATCGACTCCTCTAGACCCGGCCCAGGGCAAAGCCCTTGGCCACGTGGTTGCGAACAAACCAGATCACCAGCATGCCCGGCAGGATGGTCAACACCCCCGCCGCTGCCAGCACGCCCCAATCAATGCCGGAAGCCGACACCGTACGGGTCATCACCGCTGCGATGGGTTTGGCGTTGACCGAGGTGAGCGTGCGCGCCAGCAGCAGTTCTACCCAGGAAAACATGAAACAGAAAAACGCCGTAACACCGATACCGGAGCCGATCAGCGGGATAAAAATCTTCACGAAGAACTTGGGAAAACTATAGCCGTCGATGTAGGCGGTTTCGTCGATTTCCTTGGGTACGCCGGACATGAAGCCTTCCAGGATCCATACCGCCAATGGCACGTTGAACAGGCAGTGAGCCAGGGCTACGGCGATGTGCGTATCGAACAGGCCGATGGAGGAATACAGCTGGAAGAATGGCAGCAGAAACACCGCCGGCGGCGCCATGCGGTTGGTCAGCAGCCAGAAGAACAGGTGCTTGTCACCCAGGAAGCGGTAGCGCGAGAACGCATACGCCGCTGGTAGCGCCACGCTCAGGGAGATCACCGTGTTCAGGCTCACGTAGTACAGCGAGTTGAGGTAGCCGGTGTACCAGCTCGGGTCGGTGAAGATCACCTTGTAGTTGGCCAGGGTGAAATCCTGCGGAAACAGGGTCAGGCCGCCGAGGATTTCGGTGTTGCTCTTGAAGGACATGTTCAACAGCCAGTAGATCGGCACCAGCAGGAACAGGATGTAGATCAGTAATGGAACCAGCTTGCGTTTGCTCATGTTGGCGGCCTCAGCGGTTGGCGTCGGAATGGGTCATGGCGGTGTAGAACAGCCAGGACACCAACAGGATGATCAGGAAGTACACCAGGGAAAACGCCGCCGCCGGGCCCAGGTCGAATTGGCCGACGGCCATTTGAGTAAGCGTCTGACTCAGGAAGGTGGTGGCATTACCCGGCCCGCCGCCGGTGAGCACGAAAGGTTCGGTATAGATCATGAAGCTGTCCATGAAGCGCAGCATCACCGCGATCAGCAGCACGCTTTTCATCTTCGGCAACTGGATATGTCGGAACACCGCCCAAGCCGATGCACGATCAATCCGCGCGGCCTGGTAGTACACATCGGGAATAGCGCGCAAGCCGGAGTAGCACAGCAGCGCCACCAATGAGGTCCAGTGCCATACGTCCATCACCAGCACGGTGACCCAGGCGTCCATGGTGTTGGCCGCATAGTTGTAGCTGATGCCCATGGCATTGAGGGTCGAGCCCAGCAGGCCGATGTCGGCGCGACCAAAAATCTGCCAGATAGTGCCGACCACGTTCCACGGAATCAGCAAGGGAATGGCGAGGATGATCAGCACCAGCGAGGACCAGCGGCCCTTGGTGGGCATGGTCAGGGCGATGGCGATGCCCAGCGGGATCTCGATCAACAGCACGCAGGCCGAGTAGATGAACTGGCGCAGCAGCGAGTCGTGCAGGCGCGGGTCGAGCAGCACCTGCTTGTACCAGTCGGCCCCGACGAAATAGCGGCTGGATTGGTCGAAAATGTCCTGCACCGAATAGTTGACCACGGTCATCATCGGGATCACCGCACTGAACGCCACCAGCAGGAACACCGGCAGCACCAGCCACCAGGCCTTGTTGTTCTGCACCTTGTTCATGGCGCCACCTCCAGCAGGTAATCGTCGGCGTAGAGCATCAGCCATTGCGCGGGGAAGCTGATGGAGGCCTTCCCTTCCGGCACCGGCTTGTCCTCGGCCAGGCGCACCTTGAGGGTGGCGCCATCGAGGTTGAGGGTCATGATCTTGTAGGTGCCGAGGTCTTCCACATGTACAACATCGGCTTGCAGGGCGTCAGGGTTGTACTCGTCCCACACGTGGATAAATTCCGGACGAATGCCGACCTGGAGCTTTTTGTAGTCGGTGGTGTCGAGACGTTGCTGCACCGCTTCGGACAGCGGCAACAGGGTATTGGCGAACCCTACACCGCCAGCCTTGGCCTGCACCTCGATCAGATTCATCCCAGGGCTGCCGATGAAGTAACCGACAAAGGTGTGGCTGGGCCGCTCGAACAATTCACGCGGCGTACCGAACTGCACAATCTGCCCGCCGTACATCACCGCGATCTTGTCGGCGAAGGTGGAGGCTTCCAGTTGATCGTGGGTAACGTAGACCATGGTGATATTGAACTGCTCGTGAATCTGCTTGAGCTTGCGCCGCAGTTTCCACTTCAGGTGCGGGTCGATCACCGTCAGCGGCTCATCGAACAGAATGGCCGACACGTCATCGCGCACCAGGCCACGGCCCATGGAGACTTTCTGTTTTTCGTCGGCCGTGAGGTTGCGGGCTTTTTTGCTCAGCAGGTTTTGCAGGTCGAGGACTTCGGCAATTTCCTGCACCTTGCTGTGAATTTTCGCTTCGGCCATGCCCTGGTTGCGCAGCGGAAACGCCAGGTTGTCGAACACCGTCATGGTGTCGTACACCACCGGGAACTGGAACACCTGGGCGATATTGCGTTTTTCCGGGGTGAGCTCGTTGACCACCTGAGTATCAAACAGCACCTGGCCTTCGGACGGGCTGAGCAGGCCGGAAATGATATTGAGCAGCGTGGACTTGCCGCAGCCTGACGGCCCGAGCAAGGCGTAGGCACCGCCCTGCTCCCACACATGGTTCATTTCCCGAATGGCGTAGTCTTCTGGCCCTGTAGGCGTAGGGCTGTAGCTATGGGCCAGGTTGCGCAAATGGATCTCGGCCATCAGGCAACCCTCGCGACACGGCGTCCGGGGGCCTGGACCAAGCGGCCCTGACCATCGAACACAAACAGTTTATGGGTGGGGATATACACGCGGATCGGCGCGTCGACATCGTATTCATGCACCCCCGGCAGGTGCAGCACCAGCAGGAAATGCTCACTGCGCACATGCAGGAAGGTTTCCGAGCCGCTGATTTCGGCGACTTCCACGGTCACCGCCAGCTCCAGGTCATCATCGTTGCTGGGCACCAGGCTGATATGGCTGGGGCGCACGCCAAAGCGGAATTCGCCTTCGCCGATAGGACGCAGGTCAACATTGAGTGGGAAATGCACGAAATTGGCGAAGCTCACTTCGTTGCCGCTGATGCGCCCTGGCATCAGGTTGATCGGCGGCTCGGAGAACAGCTCAGCGGCGAGGACCGTTTGCGGCTGGTGGTAGACCTCGGCGGCCTTGCCGCTCTGAATCACTCGCCCCTCGTGAAGAATGGTGGTGGTGCCACCCAAGGCCAGGGCCTCGTTGGGCTCGGTGGTGGCGTAAATGGCGATGGTGTGGCGCGCCTTGAACAGTTCGCGCATTTCCTGACGCAGCTCTTCGCGCAGTTTGTAGTCCAGGTTGACCAGCGGCTCATCGAACAGAATCAGTTCGGCGTCTTTCACCAGGGCGCGGGCCATGGCGGTGCGTTGCTGCTGGCCACCGGACAATTCCAGGGGGTGGCGCTGCAGGAATTTCTCGATGCGCAGCATCTTGGCGGTTTCCAGCACCTTGCTCTGGATCACCTCCTGGGACACACCGGCCTGACGCAACGGCGAGGCGATGTTCTCGAACACGGTCATGGTCGGATAGTTGATGAACTGCTGGTAGACCATCGACACATTGCGCAGGCGCACCGGCTTTTGCGTGACATCCACGCCGTTCATCAGGATGCAGCCGCTGTCGGGCTTGTCCAGGCCGGCCATCAGGCGCATCAGGCTGGTCTTGCCCGACAGGGTGCGACCGAGCAGGACGTTGAAAGAACCGGCTTCGAACCGCAGGTTGGCGTCGTCGATCCAGGTTTGGCCGTCGACAACGCGGGAGACATGTTCCAGGGTCAATGACATGACACGACCTTTTTTATTATTGGAATGAATCTGGTCCGTTGTCAGAGCGAGTTTCGTGCCAAAACCGCAAGCGCTTGATGTGTAAGGAGATGGGTGAATCATGATGTTCAGGCGTGAACAATCCGGCTGAACAACTGAACACTGCCGGGGTTGACAATGAACAGTTGTGAACAACACTTTATGCGCGACGAAGATCAAATGTGGGAGCGGGCTTGCCCGCGATGGCGGTGCATCAGTTTGTAGATGCTGTGCCTGACCCTCTGCCATCGCGGGCAAGCCCGCTCCCACATTGTTCGATGTCCGACGTTAGATGGCGCAAGACCCGACAACAATAATAAAGAAGGTCGCACGATGGCCGAACCCTTGACCCACGACACCCTTATCCAGGAATCCTGGCGCCGTTGCCGCGCCTACGGCCTGGACCACCAGAGCGCCCCCAGCTTTGACCAACTGCCCGCCGAAGGCATTCGCCAGCTCCTGGAAAGCCAGCATTCCCTGGTGCAGACCACCCACCAGGAAGTATTGCCCTACTACGAGAACATCCTCAGCAATTCCAATTGCCTGATCATGCTGGCCGACAATCAGGGCCAGGTGCTGACCTCGTGGGGCACCCAGCGGTTTATCGAACCCACGCTGGCCCGTGGCTTCAGCCCCGGCGCCAGTTGGATGGAACGCGCCAGTGGCACCAATGCCATCGGCACCGCACTGGCCTGCGCCCAGGCCGTGCATATTGAGCACGATGAACACTTCCTCAAGGCCAACCGCTTCATGACCGGTTCCGCGGCACCGATTTTCGACGCCCAGCGCGAAATCATCGCGGTGCTGGACGTGTCCAGCGACAGTTACCTGCCGCCCTCCCACACCCTGGGCATGGTCAAGATGATGAGCCAGACCGTGGAAAACCGGCTGATCCTCAACCTGTTTCGCGGCGAACATTTCCAACTGACCTTCAACACCGGCCTGAGCAACCTCGACAGCCAATGGGCCGGCCTGCTGATCTTTGATGAAAGCGGCCAGGTGCTCTCGGCCAATCGGCGTGCGGATAACTTGCTGGGCATCAGCCTGTCGCGGGTGATGATCGACAGTCTATTCAAGGTGTCGCTGCTGGAGTTGCTCAACCAGCCGGAAGGGCTGCCCTTTGCGTTGCAAGCGGCGGGACGCAATCGGTTCCAGTGCCTATTGAAGCGGCCCAAGCAGATGCCCGTGCAGGCGCGGGTGTTCAGCCAACCACCGCCGCCAACACCGACGTCGATCAACCTCCAGACCCTGCATTTTGGCGATGCGCGCGTGGAAAAAGCCGTGCGCCAGGCCGAGCGCCTGCTGGAAAAAGACATTCCGTTGTTGATTCACGGCGAGACCGGCGTGGGCAAAGAGGTGTTCGTCAAAGCCTTGCACCAGGCCAGTTCCCGCAGCCGGCAGGCGTTAATCGCAGTGAACTGTGCGGCGATTCCCGCAGAACTGGTGGAATCGGAACTGTTCGGCTACGAAAAAGGCGCCTTCACCGGTGCCAACCAAAAAGGCAGCATCGGCCTGATCCGCAAGGCGGACAAGGGCACGCTGTTTCTCGACGAAATCGGCGATATGCCGCTGCCCACCCAGGCCCGCCTGTTACGGGTATTGCAGGAGCGCTGTGTTCAGCCGGTGGGCAGTAGCGAGGTGTTCCCGGTGGACTTGCGCATCATCTCGGCGACCAACCGCGCACTGCGCGAGCTGGTGCAGGCCGGGCGCTTTCGCGAGGACTTGTACTACCGCATCGGCGGCCTGACCCTGGAATTGCCGCCGTTGCGCGAGCGTACCGACAAGCAGGCGCTGTTCCAGCAACTGTGGCAGCAACACCGCGAGCCGACGCAATGGGCCGGGCTGAGCGCCGAGGTGCTAAGGCTATTCGAGCAACACCCGTGGCCGGGAAATTTACGCCAGGTGAGCAGCGTGTTGCAGGTGGCGCTGGCAATGGCCGAGGAGCAGCCGATCCGCGCAGAGCACCTGCCCGATGATTTTTTTGTGGATATGCAAGCGACAGTGCCGCTGCCTAAACCTGAACACCTGGATGAAAGTCTCGACCTGAGCCAACGCCTGGAAGCCGTGGGCGGGAATATTTCCCACCTGGCGCGAGAGCTGGGGGTGAGTCGCAACACCCTGTACAAGCGCCTGCGCCAACACGAAGGTTGATTTAACGCCAGCTCCAGGAAACGCCGGTGTAGATACCCCGCCCGTCAGCGGGGGTGGAGCGTGCAGCGTCCATGCCTTTGTCGTCGTAGCCCGGCGTGACGGTGTTGGCGTAACGGCGGTTGGTGAGGTTGCGCAGGTCGACCCAGGCTTGCCAGTCCTGCTTGGGCGCGTCGTAGCCGAAAGTGGCGCCGAGGGTGGTGTAGGCCGCCGCGTAGTAGGAATTGGCGTAGTCCACCGCTACCCGTGATGCATGCTCGGTATTGAGGCTGGTGTAGAAACCCGTCGGGTGGCTGTAGCGCAGTTGCGCCTGGTAATAGTGCTTGGGAATGCCGGGCAAGGTGTTGTCGCCGAAACGCTCGTCGTCGCGGTAGTGGAAGTCGCTGAAGGTGTAGGCCTGGCGCAGCTCGAGCTTACCGCTGCCGCCGCCGTCCCACAGCGGGCTGAGCAGGCTCAGTTCCACGCCCTGGTGCACGGTGGGGCTGGCGTTGGATTCGGCGATGATAGCGTTGCTGGTGGCAGTCTGGGCCTGGGTCTCCACGGAAAGCAGCTCGTGGCGAACTTCCGAGCGATAGAGTGCCAGGTCCCATTGGCCGAGCCAGGCTTCACCGCGCCCGCCAATTTCCAGGGTGGTAGCGGTCTGATTGCGCAGTTTCACGCCTTCGCGCTGCAATCCCGTAGCTGCCCCACTGCCCGGGCCAAAGTATTTGTTCGAACCCCAGATCATCGACCACGCGTGCGGGGGCTCTACCGAGCGGCTCAGGTTGCCGTAAATCTGCAGCTGCGGGGTGAAGTCGTAACGCAGGCCAATGCGCGGCGCGTAGTCCCAATCATGCTGACTGAGCGGTGCCTGGCCGTCGGGGTAAGTGACCTGGGTTTCGCGGCGCGTATAGATGGCGGCAAGGCCGGTGGTCAGCCACAGATCCTCCACCAGTTCCAGCTCGTTGCCTACATGCAGCACAGTATCGGAGCCCAGGTAGCTGTAGTCGCGGGTCTTGGTGCCGGGGGCATAAATGGCAGTATTGCCCGCAGGGATGCGCACGTATTCCGACGCGCCATTGTTCGGCATCGCCTGGGTAGTACGCAGGCCGAGAGTGGTGGTGCTGGCATGGCCGAACAGGCTGTCCTGGCGGATGTAATTCAGGGTGCCGCTGATATCGGTGTAGGCAACTTTGAGGCGGTTGGTGCCTTCGCGCAGGTCCATGGGGTAATCGTGATAGGCCAGCCCGACCTCGACCCGAGCGTTATCGTCCAACCGCAAGGTGGTCTTGTTGGCAATCCAGGTAGAGCCCGGTTGCAGGCGCTTTGAATCGCGGGCGGCGTTGAGGCTGTTGGCGGCACGCGGATCATGGCTGATCTGGTCACGCGTGAGCCTGCCGGGAGAATCGTTGGTGGTTTCGCGATAACGCAAGTAGAAGCGCGTTTCCAGGTCCGGGTTAAAGCGGTAGCCGAAGTTGGCGGCGATGCCCTTGCCGGTACCAGCGCTTTGGTGCTGATAACCGTCGGACTCCGAATCGGTGAGGCTGATGTAATAGTCGGCGTCCCCCAGCACTTGCCCGGAACTGACTTCACGCTGGGCATAGCCGCGACTGCCGACCTCATAGCGCACCTGTAGCTTGGGCGCGTCCAAGCCGGTGCGGGTGACGTAGTTGACCGCACCGCCCAAGGCCAACGCACCCTGATCGAACCCGTTGGCGCCACGCAGCACCTCTACCCGGCTTTGCCACAGCGGGTCCTTGAGCTCATAGGGCGTGCCGCCTGGGCCGGTAAGCGGCAGGCCGTCGAACATTTCATACAGACCGGAGGCATGGGCACCGGGGGCGCGGTTCAGGCCCGAGCCACGAATGGACACCTTCACCCCCTCGTTATTGGCCGCCTTGGCGTAAACACCGGCCTGGTACTTGAAGACATCCTCGTTGGTGCTGACCCGTCCCTGTTGCACGCTGTCCATATCGATGTAATTAGTGCCACCGGGCACGCTTTTGAGTTGTGCCTGGGCGATTTCTGCGGCGCTGGCCTCAGCCGTGGTGACTTCAACCGGCGCCAATTGCAGGCTTTCAGCCTGTACCAGCGAACTGAGGGTCAAGGCGGCGAAAATAAACGGGGGGTGGCGCAGCAGCATTGGGGCAGGTCCTTGGAATCCGGGAACGTGCCGGGCCAAACCCACCACGCGAACAGTGATGGGAAGGCAGGCATGCCCGTCAGGTCACTCCTTGATGACGGACAGGGGCGTTTTAAAAACAGGATGGATCAGGTTTGCCCGTCAGGCGTTGCCAATGCCCGCATCAGGTCATCGGCATCCGACCCCGGCGGAAAGCGGAAGCCATACATTTCGTCAGTGGCGAGAATCTCCCCCAAGGTGTCGCGCAACTGGACTTCCGTGGGCGAGTCACGCAATAACTTATGCGCCGGCAGCAATAACTCGGCAGACACGCCCTGGGCGGTCGCGGCGTCAATCACCGCATAGAGGATAAACCGCAAGCGTATTTCGCGATCCGTGGGCCAAACCGTTTTTCGTTTACCCAAGGGAGGGCCTCGTGTTTAAGAAAAATCCGAGGCTATTGCCCGCAGGCAGGCGTTTCAAGCAGCGCGAGGCAAGATAGGCCGCTTCCTACAACGGAAAGGGAAACACCGCACCGATTGGTCCATGCAATGGCCTCACTGCACCGGCAGGAAGTTCATCAGCAACAGGCTTTGTGCGTAATTGAGGCCAATGCGCCGGTAACGCTCATCAAGGATTTGGGTAAGCAGGTCCAAACGCGCGACGATCTTGCCGAACTCAACGGCAAAACTGAGGTTACTGCCCTCCTCTGATATCTCGTTGGAAAACAACAGCAGCACGCCATTGGCATCCTGACGCTGACTGAGCAGCCAGGTGGCCTTTTCGATATTGCGCGCGGCATTGCTGACAAACTGCGGGTTGATCGAGTCGGTCACATAAAACTGCGTACGCCCGCCGTGAGCGGTCACGAGCATGCTGCCAATCGCGTAGGTGAACGCGCCGACGCGGTCGCCCCGAAAGTCAGGGCTCAAGGAATAACTCAGTGCAGCCAGGTCACTACGATCTCCCAGTGCGGGCAAGGGTTGGCGATTTTCGATGGCCTGGCGGATTTGCCGGGCGGCGGTCACCGCATCCGGATAGCCCGATTGACGCCACTGGTTGGGGTTGCGCAGGTAGAGCTTGCTCATCAGCAAGTAGAGGCTTTGCAGGTTGTCACGCATCCCCAGGGTGGCCATGCGATCGACGCTGGTCTGGAAGAATTCATCGGGCTTGCCATCGCTGAACTGCCTGGCGATATCGCGGCCCTGCTGCTGGCTGCAGCCCACTGCGCACAGCGCGAACATCGCAGCCAGCAACAGCGGCCATCGGGTGGTAAAAACCGTTAACGTTCGATCCATCGGCACCGGGTCTGATTCTGTGGGCCACGCGCGGGAGTCGGGTGGCCGGGACAGGGGTAGATCAGCAAAATGGAAAAAAGTGCAGCGGTGCGGGTCAGATCAGCATAGGACTACAGCAACAGGGAGGTGAACGAGACCACGGTGACCAGCAGACAAAGCCCGGCACGGGGCCGGGCTCGTTTGCCTGAACGCCTTCAGGTCTTGGGATGTTCAGTAGCTACTGAGTCGGCCGCGTCCACATCCGACATATCTTCTTCAAGAGGCGCCTCGTCGTCCGGCGGCAGCGGGATATTGTCCTCATCACGCCGCGGGTCGTGCCCTGTTTCGTTATCGGTGCCCCGGGTAACCGCTTGCTGGGAAATATTGCCTGGGGCTTTTTCGTTGATTTCCATGCTGGCACTCCGTTCATAGGCTCGGGATATCCGTGCTTAAGATTCAGAGGCTGCAACGGGATTGAGAGTGCCGGGCGTTAGACGAATGGTGGTACAACCGTCAGTCACCAGCTCAACCTTGTACTCGATCCGGCGCCCATTGGTGTTACAGCGTGACGTCGCGCTCGAGGAACAGCGTACGAAGCCAAGGACATTCAGAGTAACTTGGTGGATTACACTTACATTAACTAGAGCTAATACTGTCAATGAAACTCTGAATCAAAGGAGATGCTTGATTTTTCCGCCAGACGAAGTGGATATCACTTGAGTCCAAACTAGCAACGGCTTCGGCATGAACCTTTTTCTTCGTAAGAGAAACCTGCGCGACGACGCTTTCTGGCACGCAGGCGAAACCTAGCCCCGCCTCGATACAGGCAAAGATGCTTGGGTACGACTCCATCTCCAATGTCACTTGCGGCTCTATACCACTCATCTCCAGCCAGTGATCTATTTGACGACGGTAATGGCACGTATGGCCGAATACATATAGCTCGAGCCTGGCCAAATCATCAATGGTTGGAGTCGTCAGGTTGATAGGCGTAACCCTCACTAAGCGCTCACGAAAGGCCAGACGACTAACCAACAGCGGATGCACAATTGGGCCGTCAGTGAGTATCAGGTCCAACTCACCCTCCATGAGTAGACGCTCTAACATTAAGGAGTGCTCAGGGCGAATGTGCAACTCCACCAATGGCGCCTCACCGCGATAGCGTGCAAGTCTTTGAGGCAGGTGGTTATCCAGCGCTACGTCTAGCGCGCCCACACGGAGCACGCCTCTCACATCATCGTCGGTAAAGAGCGAACGCGTTTTATCTGCCAGTGCCAAAAGCTGCTTGGCATTGCGGTACAGCAGACGCCCTTCCGGCGTCACTAGTAGACGGTTTTTTTCGCGATTAAACAAAGCCACGCCTAGCTGGTCCTCCAGCTCACGCAGACGAGTAGTAACGTTCGACGGTACGCAGTGCAATTGAGCTGCCGCGGCTGCGACGGTGCCACGCTCTACTACTGCACAGAAAAAGCCTAATTGAGAGAGTTTCAACGCATTCTCTTTTTGTGAGCGACCATTTGACTATTAGTCACTTTTAATGACTGTACGCTCAGCCTACCATCCTCGACGCAATCGCTTCCAGCGATTCTTAATGAGGAAAATAGCTATGACTTATCACGTACTGGTCCAATTTGACGTTCCTTCTGACAAGCGCGAAGCGTTTGCCAGCGCGGGTCTGTTCGATGCAAATGGCTCCTTGGAAAACGAGCCAGGCACGCTTCGCTTTGAGGTAATTCGCGATGAGAACAACCGTAATCGCTTCTACCTGGACGAGGTATACACCGACGAGGCGGCGTTCCTTCAACACTGCAAAAACGAAACGATCGCCCGGTTCTACGAGCTAATCGACAACTATGCCTTTGGCCCGGTGTTCTTATTTAAGGGCTACCGCATCGAAGGTTAACCTTCTTGGTCCGGCGCAATGTTGCCGGACCCTTAACGGAGAGGTTCCATGCGAATTTTGCACTCCATGCTACGTGTAGCCGATCTCGAGATCGCGCTTGGCTTCTATACACAAGTTTTAGGTATGCGCCTGCAACGACGTAAGGACTACCCGGAGGGACGATTCACATTGGCGTTCGTCGGTTACGGTAGTGAACAGGATTCCCCGGTACTGGAGTTGACTCACAACTGGGATCGAAATGCATATACCTTGGGTGACGGCTTTGGCCATATTGCAATAGAGGTGGCGGACGTGGCTGCAACTTGTGCCCAAGCAAAAAAATGGGCTACCTCGTAACCCGCGAAGCTGGGGTGATGAAGCACGGGCGCACGTTGATCGCGTTTCTTGAGGACCCCGACGGATTCAAAATCGAGCTGATTCAGAAAGGAACCCAATTCGATTGAAAGTCACGCCGAAATCCAGACGGACCTTTCACGAGTGACGATTCTTCGCTTGGTAAAGTAGCTGCGCCAACAAGGCTGGAACGCCTGATCATGATCGTCCGTGCGATGGTCGTTGGCCGCAAAAAAACTGACCGAAGCCTACCTCCCCCTAGAACCATACGCTAACAACTTGTTGTCGCGCCCTCTCGTTTGTAATCAGGGGTGGTAAAGCTTGAATCGAGAGGTTTTGTTTCCCGGACATCTGTGGCGGATCAGCTAATCTGCAAATCCCAAGAAGAGCTGAGTCCCACAGACTGTCTTGCACCATCATAAAAAAGTCCGGCGGTCTCATCGAGCAACCGCACTGTTTCCTCACTCACTAGCGGCCCATCAAGTGACGATGACTGTAAACGCCATTGATTGCAAAAGATGAGCAAAGTCACACATCAACTGCGTTCCGGCATAAATACTCAGACGGTAGCGAGAATAAAGATGCGTTTGAACGGAAACAACGTTCGCCCATCCCCCTCAGGCGGGTAATACTCATGAACCAGCTTCAGGAAGTGATCTAGGAAACACTGCCGCTCGAACTCATCCAGCGCCAAGAGCACCGGCCGTAGCGCCGAAACCTTGACCCAATCGAAAATCGGCGACTGACCTTCCACCACCTGTAGGTGTTCAGTCTCCCAGATATCCAAATCCTTGGTCAGTGGTGCCAGCAAACGGTAATAACGATCCAGCGATAGCACCGGGCGCTCAGCCATGAACCGACGTAACTCCACTGTACCCAATGGACCGCCGTCGAGTCCTGCGTGATCAAGAGTTTCTAGCATCAATTGATACCACAGCGCGTCACGCCAATTCGGCATGTGTGCTGCTAGACAACCTCCAGGGTTGAGTTGCCGCAGCAGGCGTGGCAGCAACACGTCGTGATCACTGATGAAATGCAGTACTGCAGCAGCAAACAGTAGGTCAGCAGGTTGCTCTGCCTGCCAACTCTGTAAGTCGCTTTTATGCCAAAGGGCCTTGATCGGCAGATAGCTGGCCTCACCAAGCATCTCTGCCGAGCTATCGACTCCCGTCAGATCGGCATGCGGCCAGCGCTTGGCCAGGAGGTGCGTGGCAATGCCAGTACCGCATCCCAAGTCATAGATTCGTTCTGGGTTTTCCAAGCAAATATGGTCCAGTAACTCGACCACCGGACGCTCCCGTAGTCGAGCAAATTTCAGATAGGCCTGAGGGTCCCATTGAGTATTACTAGGCCTTGCCGTGGACGGCTGAGGCTTAATGTCCATACGTGATTCCTTCCGATCAGAGTTGTCGTCCAATGACATTCAAAGTTCTGAGGAGCAGTGCAACGCCACGGCGGGTGTCCGTTTCGCGCAGGAGCGACAGCAACCCATAGAGGTTGGGAGGCGCCGCCTCTGCGGCAGTCTCAGCCGTGGCCATGCGTAGCGCATTTCCAAGACTCCAGGTGACGGCGGAGGTGCTCTCGAACAACCGGGCGAGTTTTTCCACAGTGGCGAGGTCAAGCAGGTCTACGGTGTCGGATATCAGTGACAGCAGGTCGACCAGATTGTCCAGACGCCCACCATCCAGAAGCGGTTTCAGCTTGTCCAGTAATGCCTCTATCCCCGCATTCTGGTCTAGCGAGTCGGTATTACTATCTGCACTCTTTGCGAGTGACTCATTGAAGACATCCATGTGAATTTACTCCTCCCTGTGCGTGGTTAAAGCATTCCGCGAGCCACAGCCCAATAAAGGCCGCGATTGAATCCATTGCGCAGAAGGCCACCCAGTTTACTTGGCGGGGTCGGCATCACATCGTGGGCATAGTCGTACCAAAGTGGCATCCCAGCATTTAGGCCCATCTGCGCCACAGCTTGGACACGCCCGTCATACACTGCATTGGGGCTACCCAAGCGGATTTCAGCGGCGATATTGTTGGCAATCACCGGCGCCTGGTTGTGGCAAGCCCCACCCGCCTTACTGACTGGTAGATCGACCGTGTCACCGATCACATAAACGCCTTCAAGCCCATAGACCTGTAGCGTCTCATGATGAGTTGGCAGCCAGCCTTCATTGTTCTGAGCCTGTGAAACACCGGACTCAAGCACCACATCAACTGCACGAATCGGCGGGGTCGCCATCAGAATGTCGAACGGCTGTGCATCTCCCTCTTCCGAGTAAGCTATTCGTTGTTCCGGGTCGACTCTGCTCAGTGTGAAACCCTGTTGAAAGCGAATATTCTTCTGTTCGAAAATCCCCGGCAAAATCTCCCCGGTGGGTCGTTGTAGGAATAAGCAATTGCGCAACAACTGGGCAGTAGTGGGATAGGTGTAAATGATATCTACCTTGTCCCTGACGCCGCGACGCCGAAGGAAGTCATCAAGCATCAACGTCGTTTCGATGGGAGCAATGCCGCACTGATGCGGTACATTGGGGGTCTGGGGAAAGGAGACCGTGACAAAAACTCGACCTTTTTCAATAGTACTTAGACGTTGAGCCAGTTGTCGCGCTGGCTCGTATTGGTAGAAGTGGTCGCCGGCCTCCTTGAGGCCTTCGATACGTTCCGGAGCAGGTACGCAACCGGTGGCGATCACCAGAAAATCATAGCCATGACGCTTTCCACTAAGGGTTCTCAGCTCTTGTCTGGCGAAGTCAAAACGAATTACCTCGTCGACTTGAAAATCTATTTCCGGACGTAACAATGAGCGCTCTGGACGTTTGAGCTCTTCCTGAAAAAAAAGATTGAATGCAACGTACATGAAGGCGGGCTTGTAGAAGTGGTCCTCAGAGTTAGAGAGCAGAACTATCTTCAGCTCCCCCCGCAGAATTTCAGGATAGAGCTTGGTGACTAGTTGATTAGCAAGCATCGTGCCGCCCAGGCCACCGCCCACAATAATTATCCGCTTCTGCATAATCCGCCCTCCATGGCGTATGCAATACCCATTCGACATGAATGGTAGCCGAGAACGGACGGGGGCAAGGATGAAGTCGCGATAAGAAAAAACGCACTAATCGCCAAGTGAATATGTTCTTTACAAAGCGCCGTAAATCGTCATTGTTTTTTAAATAATAAGCGATCGCTTCGGCCGATTGCTGCCTTCTGCGAAACACAGCTTTGTGTCGGAAGCGGGCGTACAACATGCTATCGTCCTGGCCAGGCATCCAGTGTGGATGTGGTGCTATTTACAGGGGTACTCAGCTTTGAGTGCGAGCAATACTGTTAGCGTAGGTCTTTTCGTTGAGAGATCAGAGCGACCTTCAGAGTGCTTGACGATTGCCTGTACGCCCATTTGATCAACGTAGTTTTCAGGTAAGCAAATACCGGGGAACTTGTTTACAGCTCCCCCGGTAAGATATTGAAGAGTTTCACGAACCCCAGCAACCACACCCACGCAGTAACCCATATCAACTTGATTGTCGTCCGCAGCCATATGTTTCGTTTCAAAAAAGCGTAAGGCAACCTTGCATCCGCTTAAAAATCTTGTTCCGGCATTATTTTCAGCGAATACCGCATTGCTTGCCAGCAATCCAATTATCGTTACAGCCGCCATCAAAACCCGCATGTCGATCCCTCTTTGGTTTGGCGAGAACACTAGCATGTACAAAAGAACGACGCGAAAAACCCATGCTGATGCAGCCCGGCGATTCGTTGCCAGAAACGCCGGTATGACACACAAACCTCGCTGACTATTTCTTCTGCAATCCCAATAGCCATCATTACAACAGATCAGGCATATACCAAGCTCATAAAAAAACCGGCTCTTGGGCGGACTTGGGGTTTCGTGTGCGGTTCGCGTTACTTGTGCACTATCGGGCAAGTACATCAACAACCCAACGTAACAACACCTTTATACCTGCAGGTATTCTTTTTCTGAATTAACGACCTGCCAAACAGGCATCTACACGCGAATATCCATGTCCTCAATGGCATCGAGCAGGTAAATTCCACGCCTGTTCCCAGTCCCGACCCCACACCTTGCGCTCTATGTGGGCGCCGTAGAGCTTGAGCATCACCGCTGCCGGGGCGTACGAACCCCCTACCTGATAATTACCGAAGACGGCAGGCAGGTAACTAAGCACATGCTCCGCCTACGCTTCGATGACGCTCGTGACACAGCAATCGCCATCGCCAGAGAGGCAGGCGATGGTGTTCTTGCATCCAGTGTTCGACAGTTTCGATTCCGAGACATCCGCTCAAAAGCTGCCAGTGAGATCCTGGACCTGGGCGATGCCAGCCGCCTGCTGGGGCATACGGACAAGCGAATAACCGAGACGGTTTACCGACGTATCGGGGAGATTGCGAAGCCAACGCGCTGACCGCGATGAGCAAGATGTACGGAAACTGCCGGAAATGATGCGAAAACGATCAGTCTGTAGAGATTTTTCTGAGACAAACCCCAGAAACGCAAAAGCCCCGCTTTCGCGGGGCTTTCGTGTAAATCTTGGCGGGAAACCAGGGATTCGAACCCTGGAGACGCTATTAACGTCCGCCGGTTTTCAAGACCGGTGCATTCAACCACTCTGCCAATTTCCCTTGTGCATCACGGGATTATAGTAGCCCATCCCGTGTCAGCGGGCGCCATAATACCCGAATGAAACACACTGTCAAACTCTCTGCATCGCTTGTTACAAGGCGTCTGTTATGATCTTTGCGACTGAACGTTTCAAAACTGAAGGAGTGTCGCCATGCGCGAACAGAATTACGCAGTGAATGGCAACGCGCAGGCTGAGCAGCTTGAAGTCAGCCGCGTGTTGCGCAACACCTACGGCTTGCTCGCCCTTACCCTCGCATTCAGCGGCGTGATGGCTTACGTGGCCCAGCAGATGCGCGTCGGCTACCCGAATATCTTTGTCGTGTTGATCGGCTTCTATGGTCTGTTTTTCCTGACCAACAAGCTGCGTGACTCGGCCTGGGGCCTGGTGTCGGCGTTTGCCTTGACCGGTTTCATGGGCTTTATCCTCGGCCCGATCCTCAACCGTTACCTGGGCATGGCCGGCGGTGCGGAAGTGGTCAGTTCGGCGTTTGCCATGACGGCCCTGGTGTTTGGTGGTCTGTCGGCCTACGTGCTTATCAGCCGTAAGGACATGAGCTTCCTGGGTGGCTTCATCACCGCAGGTTTCTTCGTGTTGCTGGCGGCGGTGGTGGCCAGCATGTTCTTCCAGATCAGCGGCCTGCAACTGGCGATCAGCGCGGGTTTTGTGCTGTTTTCCTCGGTGTGCATCCTGTTCCAGACCAGCGCCATCATCCACGGAGGTGAGCGTAACTACATCATGGCGACCATCAGCCTGTATGTGTCGATCTACAACCTGTTCATCAGCCTGTTGCAGATCTTCGGCATCATGAGCCGCGATGACTGATCAGCAAGCGCTATAAAAAATGCCCCGTATCGCAAGATACGGGGCATTTTCATTTTCAGACCCGATAAAGCTCAGTACTGATTAGGCTCCATTTCCAACTCGACCTTGAAGCGCTTGAAGATATCTTGCTGGATGCGTAGCGCCAGCTGGGCGATCTCCTGCCCGGTGGCGGAGCCGTAGTTGACCAGCACCAGCGCTTGCAGCTTGTGCACGCCTGCATCGCCCTCCCGGAAACCCTTCCAACCTGCCTTCTCGATCAGCCAGCCGGCGGCGAGTTTCATTTGGCCGTCGGCCTGAGGGTAGGCTACCAGATCCGGATACTGGCTTTGCAGTTCAACCGCCAGGGCCTGGGACACCAGTGGGTTCTTGAAGAAGCTGCCCGCATTGCCCAGCTCTGCCGGGTCTGGCAGTTTCTCGCGGCGAATGCTGCAGATCGCACGGCTCACATCGCTTGGCGTGGCGTGGGCGATGCCCTGCGCGACCAGGCGCTGTTGCACCGGACCGTAGTCGAGTTTCAGGTGAGTGGCACGGCTGAGGGAAAAGCGTACCCGCAGGATCAGCCAACGCCCGACTTCGTGCTTGAACAGGCTGTCACGGTAGGCGAACTTGCATTCATCGAGGCTGAATTCCCGCAGTTCGCCCGTCTGGCGATCCAGGGCAGTGAGGCCGGCGAAGACATCCTTGATCTCTACGCCATAGGCACCGATGTTCTGCATCGGCGCGGCACCGACAGTGCCGGGGATCAGGCTGAGGTTTTCCAGGCCGCAAAAGCCGTGTTCAAGCGTCCACAACACGAACGGATGCCAGGCTTCTCCCGCTTCGGCTTCGACCACCACGTGCGTGCCATCATCGCTCAGCACACGAATGCCTTGGGTCACCATACGCAACACCAGCGCCGGAACGTCCTGGGTCAACAGCAAATTGCTTCCGCCACCGATCACCAGCAACGGCACCGCATGTGCGGCGGCATAGGCGATGGCCTCGCGCACGTCAGCATCACTGTGGGCCTCGGCAAATAATTGCGCGCTCACATCAATGCCAAAGCTGTTGAATGGCTTGAGCGATACCTGCGCACGCACTTGCAAGGTCATAACCGCCCCTTCAATTCGATCACCAATAAGTCACAGGCGCGTTCGATCAGGTCAAGGACCCGTTCGAAACCTTGCTCACCTTCATAGTAAGGGTCTGGCACCTCGTCCACTTCGCCATCAAAGCGACGCAGGAACAAATCCAGCTCCGCCTTGCCCTGCCCTGGCTGCATGGCTTTGAGGTTGCGCAGGTTACTGTTGTCCATGGCCAGGATCAGGTCATAACGGGCAAAATCAGCACGGGAAACCTGCTGGGCACGCTGGCCCGACAAGTCATAGCCGCGCGCCAGCGCCGCACGCTGGCTGCGCTGGTCCGGCGGGTTGCCGATATGCCATTCTCCGGTGCCAGCAGACGCCACCTCAACCTGGCCAGCCAAGCCTGCTTCACGCAACTTATGGCGCAAGATGCCTTCGGCGGTTGGCGAGCGGCAGATATTGCCCAGGCATACAAACAGAACTTCCATCAGGCGCCCAGCAGGCGACGGACGCGTTCGAGGTCTTCCTGGGTATCGACACCCGCTGGCGGTGCTTCCAACGCATCGCCCACGTGGATACGCACGCCGTGCCAGAGGGCACGCAGTTGTTCCAGGGACTCGGTATTCTCGAGCCAGCAAGGGCCCCAATTGACGAAGTCGTGCAGGAAACCGGCGCGGTAGGCATAGATGCCGATATGGCGGCGATATGGCACGCCCTCCGGCAACACGTCGCGATTCTTGGCAAAGGCATCCCGCGCCCACGGCAAGGTGGAGCGACTGAACGTCAGTGCCAGGCCGTTGATGTCGCTGACCACTTTCACCACGTTCGGGTTGAACAGCGTCTCGATGTCTTCGATCGGTTCGGCCAGGGTCGCCATACGCGCCTCGCCATGGGCCGCGAGGTTGGCAGCGACCTGATCGATGACACCCGGCGGTATCAATGGCTCGTCACCCTGCACGTTCACTACGATCGCGTCGGGTGCCAGACCCAGCTGAGTGGCGACTTCGGCCAGGCGATCAGTGCCGGAGTTATGGTCTTCGCGGGTCAGGACAGCTTCGGCACCAAAGCCTTTGCACGCCTCGATGATACGCGGGTCATCGGTGGCCACCACCACCCGTTCGGCGCTGCTCTTGCACGCTTGCTCCCACACCAGCTGGATCATCGGCTTGGTGCCGATCATTTGCAGCGGCTTGCCCGGCAGGCGGGTCGAGGCATAGCGCGAGGGAATGACAACGGTAAAGGCGGTGGTCATTTATCCAGGCGCTCATCGGTGGTCAGGGTGCGGGCTTCGCTTTCGAGCATGACCGGGATGCCATCGCGGATAGGGTAAGCCAGGCCGGCACCTTTGCTGATCAGCTCGGTTTTGTCGGCGCTGAGCTTGAGCGGGCCTTTGCAGATCGGGCAAGCAAGGATATCGAGCAGTTTGGTGTCCATGAGTGTGTCCTGGAAAAAAGCGTTTTAAGGCAAAAGACGGTTGGGCAACAGACGCATCAGCTGCGTGTCGAACCAGGCGACGAACGCCGGCGACGGTACCGCATCCACCGCAAGGTACCACCAGTCGGGCTGGGCAAAGGCGCGGCACTTCACCGCGTCCTTTTCGGTCATGACCAGCGGCAATGACGGGGTAAAATTCAAGACCTCGGCGCTGTAGGGCGCGTGATCGGCAAAAGCATGGGGTAGCGCCTGCCAGTGTAGCGTTTCAAGGGTATTGAAGAAACGTTGCGGATTGCCTATGCCGGCCACCGCATGCACCTGCTGCCCCTTCGGAAAATAGGTGACCGGCTGGCGCTCGCCGCTGTGCAGGTTGACCAGCGCTGTGGGCTGCAGGCGGAAGGCAAAGCCATCTTCACGGTCTGAAAGGGCACCGTTATAAAGCACCCCGTCCACACTCTGCAGGCGCTCCACCGGTTCGCGCAACGGCCCGGCAGGCAGGCACCGGCGGTTACCGAGGCCACGGGCGGCATCGATCAGCACCAGTTCAAGATCGCGGGCCAGACGATAATGCTGCAGGCCGTCATCGGATAGGATCAGGTCCAGGGGCTCGCAGGCCAGCAGGGCCTTTACCGCACGACTGCGATCAGGATCGATCATCAGCGGTACACCGCTGCGCTGCACGATCAGCAAGGGTTCATCACCGGCCACCTCGGCACTGTGGCCGGCCTCGACCCGCCACGGCAACTGCGGCGGCTTGGCGCCGTAGCCTCGACTGACCACTCCTACGCGCAAGCCGCTGCGTCGGCAGTGCTCGATCAACCACAGGATCAAAGGCGTCTTGCCGGTGCCTCCCACTGTAATATTGCCAACCACGATCACTGGCACAGACGACTGATAAATCTCGCCCTCGCCCGCCACGAAGCGCGCACGCTTACGTTGAACCACGCAGCGATACAGCGACTCCAGCGGTCGCAGCAACATTAGTGCTGGATGACCTTCGTACCATGCCTTGAGTAAACGGTCGGAGATGGCCATCAGGGCGGGCTCGCCGCCTCGACGGTGGTCATGCGCAAATGGCTGAAACCGAGCTTGCCGGCAGCGTCCATGGCGGTGATCACGGCCTGGTGCGGGGTTTTGCCATCAGCGCTGATGGACAGCGGCAACTGGGTGTCGCCACCAGACTCCTTCTGCAACGCCTCCATCAGGCTGGCAAGGTCATTTTTCTCCAGCAACTGGTTATTCACTGAAAACACCCCTTCGGCGCTGATAGCGATGTCCAGTTGCTTGACTTGCTGGTCTTCGGCAGGCGAGCCACTCACCGCTTCAGGCAGGTCGACACGCAACTGGGTTTCCCGAGTGAAGGTAGTGGTCACGACAAAAAACAGCAGCAGGATGAACACCACATCGATCAACGACGCGAGGTTGATATCAACATTTTCCCGTTGCTTGCGGCGAAATTTCACGCTTTGCCCTCGACCAGGTCTACATCACGGTCGCCCTGCACCACCTCCACCAGCTTGATGGCTTCCTGCTCCATGCCGACCACCAGCTCATCAATGCGACGCAGCAGGAAACGGTGGAAGAACACCGAAGGGATACCTACCATCAGGCCGGCTGCGGTGGTGATCAACGCCTTGGAGATCCCCCCGGCCAGGACCGCTGCGTTGGTGGTCATGCCCGAGCCTGTGAACGAGCTGAAGATATCGATCATGCCGAGTACTGTGCCGAGCAAACCAAGCAGCGGCGCCATGGCGGCGATGGTGCCAAGGGCGTTGATGTAGCGTTCCAGTTCATGGATGACCCGGGCGGCCGCCTCTTCGATGCACTCCTTCATGATCTCGCGACCATGCTTGGAATTGGCCAGACCGGCGGCTAGGATTTCACCCAGCGGCGAATTGGCGCGCAGCTCCTTGAGTTTTTGCTTGTCGAGCTGCTTGTTCTTGATCCAGCCCCAGACCTGCCCCAGCAGATGCTCGGGGGTGACGCGACTGGCGCGCAGGGTCCACAGGCGTTCGGCAACGATGCCGAGTGCAGCGATGGAACTCAGAATGATCGGCAACATCATCCAGCCGCCGGATTTGACCAATTCCCACACAGTGAATGCCCCCTCGAAAAAGTGCGCCACTTTATCATATAGGTTCGACAGCGGGGTTCGTCGGCTACACACCCGCCTGTTGCGGCTCGGGTCTTTGGTAACACGCGATTACGGTAACGGTTCGCGCCAAAAACGGCGTTGACTGCGCGCAACCATCGGTGGCAGAAACGCCCCCAGGCGCAAGCGTACGGCACCCTGCTCGGCGCTGTCGTAAACCCGGCTGCCCAGCACGTGGTAGCGCTCCAGGACCTGCGGATGGGGATGACCGAACGTATTGCTGCGCCCGCGGGAAATCAACACCGATGTGGGCGCCAACCGTTGCAGGAACGGCCAGGATGAAGAACTGCGGCTGCCATGGTGCGGGGCTTGCAGCCAGTCGGTCTGAACCGCCAGCGAAGAGGCCAGAAAAGCCTGTTCGGCGGCGCGATCAATGTCACCGGTGAGCAGCAGGCGTTCTCCACTGGCCTCAACCTGCAACACACAAGATCTAGGATTGCCATCAAGTCCATCAGCCCACTGCCACAATTGAAATGACACACCCTCCCATTCCCATCGTTCGCCGCTGGTACAGGGTTGGGTGGCAAGAAAGTCTGGCAAACCTTCGGTTTCACCGCCCACCACACGCTTGACGGGCAACCCCCGAGCCACCGCCGCCGCACCCCCCGCGTGATCAGCATCGGCATGGCTGAGCAGCATCATGTCCAACTGGGCTACCCCGAGCTTTTTCAACGACGGCAACACGACGCGCGCGCCCAGGTCGACAGGCCCCGAGCGCGGCCCGGCATCGTAGAGCAACGTATGATGACGGGTGCGCAGGATCAGTGCCTGCCCCTGGCCGACGTCCAGTTGCACCACATCTACCTGCCCGTGGGGCA
This sequence comes from Pseudomonas sp. MF6751, assembly GCF_016613265.1. NCBI lineage: Bacteria > Pseudomonadati > Pseudomonadota > Gammaproteobacteria > Pseudomonadales > Pseudomonadaceae > Pseudomonas > Pseudomonas sp. MF6751. Next base: position 37,432 of record NZ_JAENSV010000014.1, on the reverse strand, counting down.
CCCACTCCCTGGGCGCAAATACAGCCATCAACAGCATGGGCCAGCCCAGCACCCGGAACGGCAACCCCTTGGGCAGCAACAAAATCACCGCGCCAGCCAGGCTAACCAACCAATACCCCAAAGGTACCTCGGCGGGTACCCAGGCCGGCAATTGCGCGGCCAGCAACCCCAGGCCTTTAAACAATCCGTCCAGCGCACCGCCGGCCAGCCACAGCAGCCCCTCCCCAGCCAGCGGCACCCACAGCAACGCCGTGCCCAGCAGCGCCAAAGGCAGCACTACCAGGCTGATCCAAGGCACGGCAAGGAGATTGGCCACAGGTGCGCTGAGGCTGATGGGCAACCCCAGCACCAGCAACACTGGAAACAAACCAATGGCAATCATCCACTGGGGCCGGGTCCACACCTGCCAGGCGCTCCACGGCCCCAGGCGCCCGCTGAACGCCAACAGCAACACCGCGACCGCCGCAAACGACAACCAGAACCCTACCTGCAGGCTGGCCAAGGGCTCCAGCACCAGCACGCCGTTCAGTGCCAGCAGCAACGGCCACCACACGCCCAAATGGCGCAAACGCAGACGCCACAGCAGCACCAGGCCGACCATCATGCAGGCCCGTTGCACCGGCACGCCGAACCCGGCCAGCAGCCCATAACCCAACGCCGCGCCAAATGCCAGACCGCACGCCCACGGCAGCCACGGCCAGGTTCGGGGCCAGCAACCATAACGCGCCAGCATCGCGACCAAGCCGTAGATCAACCCCGCCAGCAAGCCGATGTGCTGCCCGGAAATCACCAGCAGATGTACCGTGCCCGTGTCCTGCAACACCTGCCAATCCTCAGGCGCCAGGCCGGAACCGTCGCCCAATACCAGCGCCGCCAAGCCCGCCTCGCGGCCTTGGGCATCCACCGCCATCAGACGCTGGCGCACAGCATCGCGCCAGGCATTGCGGGCCGGTGCGAGACGCTCACCGTCTTTTACCGTTGCAGTGGCACCGATACGCTGGGCCAGCAGCCAGGCTTCATGGTCGACCCCATGGAAATTGAGCAGGCCCGCAGGCCGCTTGAGTGTCAACGCCAGACGCCAGCGTTCACCGCTGTTCACCACTGGCCCGCCGTGCCAGGACACGCGGATACGTTTGGGCAGCCGAACCTTGCGCGACCGGCCGTCGGCCAGTTCAAAGCGCACGCCCGTACCCGTCTGCTGAGTCAAGCCCACCACACGCCCCTCCACCCAGCGAGTCTGCCCGTCCAGGGCCGGCTGCAGCCGATCATCCAGCGCCCGCTGCGCGCTGAGACAGGCCCAACTCAAGCCCACCAGAAAGAACGCCACGGGATAGGACCGAAAAGGCAACAGCATCAAGGCCAGCACCAGCATGGCCAACAACCCGGCGCCAGGCGGCAACACCGGTAACCAACGCAACGCCAGCAACCCCAGCGCCAACGTCAACATCCCTGTCTTCATGGATCATCCTTTTCCAGTGATCCACTCAGTCTTAGCCGGCTGAACGACAGCGCCTATGATGTTTTGTCACAAAGTCTGAATTTTCTGTTTATAGAATCCGGGCATACTTGCCCCTCGAATTGACCTGGACCCCTTATGCCCCGGCGCTTATTCAAACGGTACATGCCCGATCCCAGCAGTATCAGGGAACACAAGTCATTACAGTTTCTTGGCACGCTGCTGCATGACCCCAACCTCTGGCACCTGAACCGGCACTCAGTGGCTCGCGCCATGGCGGTGGGTTTATTTGCGGCGTTTATCCCGATTCCATTGCAGATGTTGCTTGCCGCGGTCCTGGCGATTTCAGTGCGCGGCAATATGCCTATCGCCATCAGCCTGGTGTGGTTGACCAACCCCATCACCATGCCGGTGGTGTTCATCTGCACCTATATGACCGGCGCCTGGCTGATGAACGTGCCGCCACGCAGCTTGCCCGATAACCTTACGTGGGAATGGATCAGCGGCCAGTTGAGCACTCTTTGGCAGCCATTCCTGCTGGGTTCGGTGGTATTGGGGGTGGTATTGGGCGCCTTGGCTTATTGCCTGACCATGGCGTACTGGCGCTGGTGGGTGGCGCACCAGTGGAAAAAACGCAAACTGCGCCGGCGCTGAGCGCTAACGGGCCAGCAAACGCAAATGCACCCGCAGACCCCGGCCGGTATTTTCCGCCCATAAGCGACCGCCCTGGCGCTGCACGGCGTTGCGGGCAATGCTCAGGCCCAGGCCGAAACCGCCATCGCCGGGGCGCGAGCCGTCCAGGCGGGTAAAGGGCGCGAAGATGCGCTCCAGATCATCCTCAGCAATCCCAGCCCCCTGGTCCTGCAGCCAGATATGCCAATACTCCCCCTCACGACATCCGTCGAGTTGCACGCAGCCCTCGTGGGGCGAGTGGCGTATGGCGTTGCGCAGGATATTTTCCAAGGCCTGGGCCAGTGCATTGAGGTTGCCACGCACCCAACTGTCCGCGGGTAACAGGCACGGCAAGCGCGATGCGGACCAACCGCTTTCAAAACAGGCATTCTCGCGCAATATGTCCCACAAGGCCTGGAACTGAATATCTTCCTGGGGCAACGGTGTAGTTTCGCTGTCGAGCCAGGCCAGTTGCAGGCTGTCTTCCACCAGGCGCTGCATGGCGTCGATTTCCCGACCCAGGCGCTCGCGCAGCTTGGCCAGGTCTTGCTCGCTGTCGCAGGCTACCCGCAGGCGGCTCAAGGGTGTGCGCAGTTCATGGGACATATCGCGCAGCAACTGCTGCTGCAAACGCACCGTGCCCTGCAAGCGTTCGGACATATGGTCAAAGGCGCGGCCCAGCTCGCCCAGTTCATCCTGGCGGCTGGTGGCATCCAGGGACATCCGCGTATTGAGTTGGTCCGCACGCCAGGCATTGGCCTGCTCGCGCAATTGATTGAGGGGCATGATCAACAGCCGGTAAAGGCCGATGCACAGCAACAGGGTAAACAGACCTGGAATCACACCATTGGTGACCACCCGCCAGAACAGTTGATAGCGCCCAGGCATAAAGCGCTGCGGCAGCTCGATCACCAGCGACCCCGCGCCAGGGTCGACCGGAAACGGTACTTTCATCCAGGGCAAACCAATGACATGCCGGCTGACCGGCCAATCCAATCCACGCAAAAACGTCAGGCGCTGGCTTTCCTTGTCACTCAAGGGCGTGCTGCCCAGGGACTGCAGGTCGTTACCGATCACCCCTACCCAAGTGCTTTCGCGCTCTGCCATCCGCTGCAGCCAGGCATCTACGCCCGCGCTGCCTTGCGTGCTCCACGCCAGTTCGGCACCCGCGGCATAGCCATTGAGAATCTCCCGCGACTTGTCGGACAGGTAAGCGCTCTGCTGTTCCATGTAACGGCCCCACGACCAACTGAGCCAAATCATCAGCAAACAGAAGGCGATCAACAGGCAGGCCAGCTTCCAGAACAACGAGTGCTTGCCGGGCAGTCGCTCAAAGCCCTTCATCGTGACCGCTCAGCACGTAGCCCTTGCCCCATACGGTGCGTACTTCACGCTCGATGTAACCGATGGCCTTGAGCTTGCGGCGGATCTGGCTGACATGCATGTCGAGGCTGCGGTCATGGGGCGCATAACCGCGCTGCAACACCTGCTGATACAGGAAGGCTTTGCTGAGGACTTCTTCGGCGTTGCGGTGCAGGGTTTCCAGCAGGCGGTATTCGCTGCGCGTGAGCGCGGCCCACTGGTCCTGGCAGGACACATCGCAGCGTTCATCATCAAAGTGCAGCACCCGGGCATCTTCAAGTGCCGGGGCGCGCGTCGGCTCGGGCCGGCGATCCAGGGCAACGCGGCGCAGGATCGCTTCAATACGCACGCACAGTTCAACCATGCTGAACGGCTTGGGCAAATAGTCGTCCGCGCCCAGGCGAAAACCGCTGATACGGTCGGCTTCAGCGCCCAGGGCTGACATCAGGATCACGGGCATGGCGTGGCTCTGGCGCAAATGAGTGAGGATCGACAAACCGTCCAGCCCCGGCAGCAGAATATCCATCAGCACCAGGTCGAAGGTCTGGGCGCGGGCCAGTTGCAGGCCCTGCTGGCCGTTCTGGCACCAGGTCACCTGGAAACCACTGCGGCCCAGTTGCTCGTGCACGTAGGCGCCCAACACAGGGTCATCTTCGATGGTCAGGATACTGGGTAGGCCAACTGCTGCGGGAGTCATTAGCGTCTGCAAGTCATTCTCAATCACTGATTATTCAAGATTAACCGTTCACAGGCAATCGCCACCCGGCGCCGAATGGCCCGAAGATTGCCGCATGTCATTAATTTGCAAGATTCCAGGCCGCGCAAATGGCTACACTGCGCAGGTGGCGCTGGCCGGATGCCGGCGTGGATGATTGATAACAACGTGGTAGCAGGAGAGTGGCGTGCTTAGAAGAATGGGGATAAAACGCCGCGTACTGTTGCTGACCTTATTACCGACCAGCCTGATGGCGCTGTTGTTGGGCGGCTATTTCACCTGGATGCAGCTGTCGGAGTTGCAGACCCAGCTACTGCAACGCGGCGAAATGATCGCCGAGCAATTGGCACCGCTGGTGGCCCCAGCCATGGGCCACAAGGACACCGACCTGCTGGAGCGTATCGCCACCCAGTCCCTGGAACAGCCGGATGTGCGCGCCGTGTCGTTCCTGGCGCCAGACCGCTCGTCCCTGGCCCACGCCGGCCCGACCATGCTTAACCAGCCACCCACCGGCAACAGCTCGCAACTGTTACAGCGTTCCGGCAACGACGCCACCCGCTATCTACTGCCGGTGTTTGGCCGCCATCGCAACCTGGCGGGCGAGTTGATTCCCGATGAGGCCGACCGTCTGCTAGGTTGGGTGGAAGTCGAGCTGTCCCACAATGGCATGCTGTTGCGCGGCTATCGCAGCCTGTTCGCCAGCCTTCTGCTGATCGCCATCGGCCTGATGTGCACCGCCGCCCTCGCCCTGCGTATCAGCCGTACCATCAATTCGCCGATTGGCCAGATCAAGCAAGCGGTGGCGCAGCTCAAGGACGGCAACCTGGAAACACGCTTGCCACCCTTGGGCAGCCAGGAATTGGACCAACTCGCGTCTGGCATCAACCGCATGGCCGAAACCCTGCAAAATGCCCAGGAAGAGCTGCAACACAGCATCGACCAGGCCACCGAAGACGTGCGCCAGAACCTGGAAACCATTGAGATCCAGAACATCGAGCTGGACCTGGCACGCAAGGAAGCCCTGGAAGCCAGCCGTATCAAGTCGGAGTTCCTGGCCAACATGAGCCATGAGATCCGCACACCGCTCAACGGCATCCTCGGTTTTACTCACTTGCTGCAAAAAAGCGAATTGTCGCCGCGCCAGCTGGATTACCTGGGCACTATCGAAAAATCTGCGGATAACCTGCTGGGCATCATCAACGAAATCCTCGATTTCTCGAAGATTGAAGCCGGCAAACTGGTGCTCGACAGCGTGCCTTTCAATCTGCGCGACTTGCTGCAAGACACCTTGACCATCCTCGCCCCCGCCGCCCATGCCAAGCAGCTCGAACTGGTGAGCCTGGTATACCGCGACACGCCCCTGGCATTGGTGGGCGACCCGCTGCGGCTCAAGCAGATCCTGACCAACCTGATCAGCAATGCGATCAAGTTCACCCGCGAAGGCACCATTGTGGCCCGGGCAATGATCGAGGACGAGCAGGAAGACAGCGTGCAATTGCGCATCAGTGTGCAAGACACCGGCATTGGCCTGTCCAACCAGGATGTGCGCGCCCTGTTCCAGGCATTCAGCCAGGCTGACAACTCGCTGTCGCGCCAGCCCGGCGGCACCGGTTTGGGCCTGGTGATTTCCAAGCGGTTGATCGAGCAGATGGGCGGCGAAATCGGCGTCGACAGCACGCCCGGGGAAGGTTCGGAATTCTGGATCAGCCTGAACCTGCCCAAAACCCGTGACGACGTCGAAGACCTGCCCGCCGCGCCGCTATTGGGGCGTCGTGTGGCCGTGCTGGAAAACCACGAACTGGCGCGCCAGGCCCTGCAACATCAATTGGAAGACTGCGGCCTGGAAGTCACGCCGTTCAATACCCTGGAAAGCCTGACCAACGGCATCACCAGTGCGCACCAGACCGAACAGGCCATCAGCCTGGCGGTGCTCGGCGTCACCGCCAACGACATTCCGCCCGAACGCCTCAATCAACACCTGTGGGACCTGGAACACCTGGGCTGCAAGGTGCTGGTGCTGTGCCCGACCACCGAACAGATGCTGTTCAACCAATCGGTGCCCAACCCCAACAGCCAATTGCAGGCCAAGCCTGCCTGTACCCGCAAGCTGCGCCGCTCCCTGGCCGACCTGATCAGCCCGCGCCCTTCACGCAGCGAACCCGGTGAGCCGTTGTCCAGCCGTGCGCCTCGAGTACTGTGCGTGGACGACAACCCGGCCAACCTGTTGCTGGTGCAAACCCTGTTGGAAGACATGGGCGCCAAGGTGCAGGCGGTGGAGAGCGGTTACGCGGCCGTCGACGCCGTGAAGCAGGAAACTTTCGATTTGGTGTTGATGGACGTGCAAATGCCCGGCATGGATGGCCGCCAGAGCACCGAGGCGATCCGCCAGTGGGAAAGCGAGCGCCACGGCACGCCGCTGCCGGTGGTGGCCCTCACGGCCCACGCCATGGCCAACGAAAAACGCGCTCTGCTGCAAAGCGGCATGGACGACTACTTGACCAAACCCATCAGCGAACGGCAGTTGGCCCAGGTGGTATTGAAATGGACCGGCCTGGCGCTGCGTAACCAAGGCCCGGAGCGTACCCACGAAGGCGCGTCCCAGGGCGTGCAACTCTTGGTACTCGATCACGAAGAAGGCCTGCGCCTGGCCGCCAACAAGGCCGACTTGGCCGCTGATATGCTCGCCATGCTACTGGCCTCCCTGGAGGCTGATCGCCTGGCAATTACCCACGCCCGCGAAGCCAATGACAACCACGCCTTGATCGAGCGCGTGCACCGTTTGCACGGCGCCACCCGCTACTGTGGTGTTCCGCAATTACGAGCAGCCTGCCAACGCGCCGAAACCCTGCTCAAGCAGGATGACGCCAAGGCCACGGCCGCGCTGGACGAACTGGACATGGCGATTGCACGGCTAGCCAGTGAAGCCAGAGTGAGTGCCTGACCCTTTTTTCATGGGCAACGAATCAACAATGTGGGAGGGGGCAAGCCCCCTCCCACATTCAGTCAGCATTCCAATGTGTAAATTGCAGGGAGCCTTCTTAATGCGCGTCATTCTCTTCAGCAGCCAAACCTACGACCGCGAGAGTTTCCTCGGCGAACCGCTGCCGGCTGGCCTGGAACTGCAATTCCAACCCGCCCGCCTCAACCTCGATACCGTGGCCCTGGCCGAACACCACGAGGTGGTCTGCGCCTTTATCAACGACGACCTCAGCGCCCCCGTGCTGGAGCAACTGGCCAAGGGCGGCACACGCCTGATTGCCCTGCGCTCGGCGGGCTACAACCATGTCGACTTACCCGCCGCCCAGCGCCTGGGCCTGACTATCGTGCGCGTGCCCGCCTATTCGCCCCACGCGGTGGCCGAGCATGCCGTCGCCCTGATCCTGGCCCTCAACCGTCGCCTGCACCGGGCCTACAATCGTACCCGCGACGGTGATTTCAGCCTGCACGGGCTGACCGGTTTTGATCTGGTCGGCAAAACGGTCGGCGTGGTCGGCACCGGTCAGATCGGCGCGACCTTCGCCAAGATCATGGCCGGCTTCGGCTGCCAGTTGCTGGCCTACGATCCCTTCCCCAACCCACAGGTGCAGGACCTCGGGGCACGCTACGTGAGCCTGCCTGAACTGTTGGCCGAGGCGCAAATCATCAGCCTGCACTGCCCGCTGACCGCCGACAGCAAACACCTGATCAATGCCCGCTCGCTCGCGCAGATGCAAACCGGTGCGATGCTGATCAACACCGGACGTGGTGGCCTGGTCGATACGCCGGCACTGATCGAAGCGCTCAAGCTGGGCCAGTTGGGCTATCTGGGGTTGGACGTCTACGAAGAAGAAGCCCAATTGTTTTTCGAGGACCGCTCGGACCTGCCCCTGCAGGATGACGTGCTTGCCCGCCTGCTGACCTTCCCCAACGTGATCATCACCGCGCACCAGGCCTTCCTTACCCGTGAAGCCCTGGCGGCGATTGCCGGCACCACATTGGCCAACATTGCCGCGTGGGCCGATGGCCGCGCACAGAACCTGGTCGAGGGATGATCAGCGGTCACATACCAGGCTCATGATAGGCCGGCACCCGTGATAGGATGCCGCGCCTATTTGGAGGATCCATGGCCGAACACGATTTCCGCTTCAGCTTGCTGAGCCCGCAACACACCCTGATCGAATGCCGTGCCCTGGTGCCGGGCCGTTACCAGGTCACCGGCAACGGTGGTTCGATCAAACATGGCGACGTCCTGATCGTCAGCCTGCGCGGCAGTAAAACCCTGTCGATGCGACTCACCGTCGAAGGTGACGCACGCTACTCCATCCGCCCGGCGGGCCAGTGGGTCGCCATGGCCCAAGGGCCGAAGTTCGGCGAACTGGAGATTCATACCTGGAAGGTCAATTGCGACAGCTGCGACGCCGTGCTGGAGTTTGAATTCGCGGTGGAAACCAAGCTGACCAAAGCGCCGCTGCAACCGGCTGCCAACGCACGTATCAAAGAACTGGGCTGGGCCAGCGAAGGCGATAAGCACCGCTGCCCGAAATGCCAGCAGGCCGCGCAATGAAAGGCCGGCTGCTGCTCGCCGCAATCGGCCTGGGCCTGGCAGGCTGCGCCGCCGATGGCGCCAAGCTCGAGCGCGACCACAGCTACGTCGTGGAATGGATCGGTGAGCGGCCGCTGATGGACTACGCGCACCTTACCGTCACCCTAGGCACCGATGGCCGCGCCTATGGCAATGGCGGCTGCAACCACTGGTTTGCACCGTACACGGTCGAAGGCGACAAGCTCAGCTTCGGCCCGGTCGGCAGCACCCGAAAAATGTGCGCCGAGGCCCTGATGGAGCAGGAGCATCGCTTCTTCCAGGCCCTACAAGGCGTGCAGCGCTGGGACATCTCGCCGATCGAGCAGACGCGGTTCTGGCCGGCCGAAGGCAAGCCGATCCGTTTGTGGCTCGAAGAAGGCTGACCTAGGCGCACTCTCCTGTATTAACGCGGTGTCCTCTGGCTCTGTGGGAGCTGGCTTGCCTGCGATGCGGACGACGCGGTGTATCAGGTACACCGCAGCGATGCCATCGCAGCATAGGTATCTACACAACTTTGTGGGTTGTAACAGCAGACGGTAACCACGATGCGAAGCGAGTCGCTCTTGATCTTGATCTCAGGCGCCCCGTCAAACCACGCTGGCCGGAATTCGACAGGGATTTGGGGGGTAAACCGGCAGGGATGCCGGTTTAGCCGCCCCGCGCCATGGATGGCGCGTGGCGGCGGCCCCCAAATCACTGGCGGATTACGGGCACACCGAGCCTAAGCGAGGTGCCGAGTGGTGGGGCAAGAGCGTTTTGCTTACTTTTGCGCTTTTTTCAAAAGTGAGCCGCTGTCAGAGCGGAACCATCGGTGGCCGTTACCTAAATAATGGATATGTACTCGGTCAAATCCAATATCCCGGTCGGCTGGCAGGCCGCCTTCGCAGGCAAGCCAGCTCCCACATTTGGATCACCGTGCCTCAGTTAGATCAGCGTCGGCTGTCAAGCCGTCACGGGAGCAAGCTCCCTCGCCACAGGTCCAGCGTCACTCCAAAATTGTGTAGATACCCATTGCCATCGCAGACAAGCCAGCTCCCACAGTTTTAGCCTTTCAGGGCCTTGAGCTTGGCCAACACCCCTTCCGCTGTCTGCTCACCCATCAACTGCTCACGCACCTTGCCCTTGTCGTCGATGATGTAGGTCACCGGCAATGCCTCGCTGCGCGGAATCTCGAAGATTCCGTCCGGGTTCTGGGCCAGTACCGTGAACTTGATCCCCAGCTTGTCGCTGGCGGCCTTCAGTTCCTCACCCTGCACATTGTCGAAGTTGACGCCGAACACCCCGACATTCTGGCCTTTCAACTGTTCTGCCAGGGCATTGAGCTCGGGGATTTCCGTGCGGCACGGGCCACACCATTCGGCCCAGTAGTTGACCACCAGCCACTGTTTGTCCAGGCGTTCGGCCGCCACTTTCTGGCCATATTGGTCAACGCCGTAATCGTTACCGCAGCCGCTGAGCAGCAGGGTTGTGATGATCGCCAATGCACCGATCAGCCGCCTTGTCATGGGGTATTCCTTCGCAAAAATGAACGTTGGCTGCGGCCTATCGCCTCTTACGGTTTAAGGACAGGCGCCAGCGCAGGTAGAATACCCGCCACCTTACGCAAGATGCGACCCGCACATGACCGATCTGACGCTTTATCACAACCCGCGCTGCTCGAAATCCCGCGGTGCGCTGGAACTGCTGGAAGCCCGCGGCCTCAACCCGACCGTCGTGCGCTACCTGGAAACCCCGCTGGATGCCGCGCAAATCGAGGCCCTGCTGAAAAAACTGGGGATCAGCGCACGCCAACTGCTGCGCACCGGCGAAGACGAATACAAAACCCTGAACCTGGCCGACGCCAGCCTCAGCGATACCCAACTGATCGCCGCCATCGCAGCCCATCCCAAGCTGATGGAACGCCCGATCCTGGAAACCGCCGACAAAGCCATCATTGGCCGCCCGCCCGAGAACGTGCTGGAGATCCTGCCGTGACTACGCCCTATGTGCTGGTGTTGTACTACAGCCGCAACGGCTCGGTGAGCGAGATGGCCCGACAGATTGCCCGCGGTATCGAGCAAGGCGGCATGGAAGCGCGGTTGCGCACCGTGCCGGCGATTTCCACCGAGTGCGAAGCGGTGGCGCCGAGCATTCCCGACGAAGGCGCGCTGTATGCCAGCCTGGACGACCTGAAGCACTGCTCGGGCCTGGCCCTGGGCAGCCCGACCCGGTTCGGCAACATGGCCGCGCCGCTCAAGTACTTCCTCGATGGCACCAGCAACCTGTGGCTCACCGGCGCTCTGGTCGGCAAGCCGGCCGGCGTGTTCACCTCCACCGCCAGCCTGCATGGCGGCCAGGAAACCACGCTGATGTCGATGCTGCTGCCGCTGCTGCACCACGGCATGCTGATCACCGGCCTGCCCTACAGCGAGCAGGCGCTGCTCGACACCCAGGGCGGCGGTACGCCGTATGGCGCCAGCCACCATTCCGGGCCAGACGGCAAGCGTATGCTCGATCAACATGAAATCACCTTGTGCCGGGCCTTGGGCCTGCGCCTGGCCAAGACCGCCACGCTGTTGGAGAACGGCCGTGGCCAGGAAGCCTAAGGTCCTGCCGCCACGGGAGTGGCTGGAGCCGCGGGTCAAGGTGGCACGCGCGCTGAGCCTGCTGGCGTTTTTGGGCCTGGTGGGCTTGTTGTGCGCGTACTACCTGTTTGTCGCCGACCTGCATGGGGCGCGCCCGTGGGTCATCCTGCTGATCGAACTGGTGCCGCTGCTGATACTTGCGCCAGGCATGCTGATGGGCAGCGCACGCGGGCATTCGTGGATGTGCTTTGCGGTGAACCTGTATTTCATCAAGGGCGCGCTGGCGGCGTATGACCCGAACCGCCAGTGGTTTGGTGTGCTGGAGATGCTGGCGAGCCTGGCGGTGTTTTGCACGGCGTTGCTGTACGTGCGTTGGCGGCATCAATTTAACCGGCGCCTGGCTGCTGATTTAAACCAGACTTGAAGTCCGTTATCGCAGGCAAGCCAGCTCCCACATTTGATAAGCGACGCGGTCTAAAGGTGGGAGCTGGCTTGCCTGCGATGGCATCACCGCGGTCTCAATGATTCACCGTGTAGGCCAACATCATCGACAGCTGACACATCGGCCGCCCACTCTCGGCATGCCACTGGTTGAAGGCACCCTGCACCGTCGCCAAATCGCGCAGGCTGGTCGGGGCCTTGTCGACGATCTTCTGCGCATTCAACGCTGCCACCACGTCATCGCTCGGTACAAAGGTGTCCTTGCCGACCATGCGCAGGAAGCGAGGCGCCGACAGGCCGCCCAACTGGTGGCCGTGCTTGCTCAGGTACTTCCAGAGCCCGACGATATCGGTCACCGGCCAATCAGCGATAAACGCGCCGAAGCTGCCTTTCTCCTGCTCGATATCCAGGATCATCTGCGCGTTGCGCGGCACACTCTTGAGCTTGCCCAGGTGGCGGATGATGCGGGTGTCCTGCATCAGTCGTTCCAGGTGCTCGGCACCCATCAGCACGACTTTTTCCGGGTCGAAGCCAAAGAACACCTGCTCGAACGCCGGCCATTTGGCATCGACCACGCTGTGCTTCAAACCGGCGCGGAACACTCGCAGCGCCAAGGTCGACAGGTAACGGTCATCCGTTATCTTGCGCAATTGCGCCGGGGTCTTGGGCACCGGCAGATGGGCTTCCAGCTTGGCCGCCGAACCGAAGCGGTTCAGACAATATTCGTGCAGCCACTTGTAATCGCGCATGCCCTCTCCTGTCAGTCGAATTGAAAACGGCGCCCGCAAGCGCCGTGTACTAGAGCCTCGAGAAGACTCAGAGGTTCACTACATTGACGAAACGCGATGCGGCGGTCTCATCGATTTTCAAGCTGGTGAAGTCGAACAGGTTGCGGTCGGCCAATTGCGACGGGATCACGTTTTGCAGGCTGCGGAAGATACTTTCGGTACGCCCAGGGGTCTTGCGCTCCCAGTCCACCAGCATCTCCTTGACCACCTGGCGCTGCAGGTTTTCCTGGGAGCCGCACAGGTTGCACGGGATGATCGGGAATTGCTTGAAATCGGAGTAAGCCTGGATGTCCTTCTCGTTGCAATACGCCAGCGGGCGGATCACTACGTTGCGCCCATCATCGGCACGCAGCTTGGGCGGCATGGCCTTGAGCGAGCCGTTGAAGAACATATTGAGGAAGAAGGTTTCGACGATGTCATCGCGGTGATGACCCAGGGCCATCTTGGTCGCGCCGATCTCATCGGCAAAGGTATAGAGCGTGCCACGGCGCAGGCGCGAGCACAGCGAGCAGGTGGTCTTGCCTTCCGGGATCAATTCCTTGACCACCGAGTAGGTGTCTTTCTCGACAATGTGGTACTCGACGCCCAGTTCTTTCAGATAGGCCGGCAGCACATGCTCAGGGAAACCGGGTTGCTTCTGGTCCATGTTGACCGCCACGATCTCGAACTTGATCGGCGCGACCTTTTGCAGGTGCAGCAACACGTCGAGCATGGTGTAGCTGTCTTTGCCGCCGGAGAGGCAGACCATGACCTTGTCGCCGTCCTCGATCATGTTGAAATCGGCGACCGCTTCACCGGCCAGGCGACGCAGGCGTTTTTGCAGTTTGTTCTGGTTGACTGTAAGAGTGCCCATGGCGCTTGGATCCGCAAAGGTGTGTGACGAAAAGCGCAGCATTTTACCGGCAAGACTGGCCGAGTTCCAATGTGGGAGTTGGATGGCATGAGTCCAGACAGACCACAGCGCGATTAGCACCCCTGTTTACAGCGCAATTTGCTCTAAAGGCCCTACGGTTATTCCGGTCATCCCTTTCTATACTGCAACTTGAGGTCGCACATCTATCCAGACCTTTCAGGCCATATGGCCCGTGGGCGCTCCGATGGGGGGCGATGGTAATAACGACAGGAGTGACTGGCATGATCCATCACGTCGTGGGGCTGTTTACCCATCCCGACCAGGAATGGCGGGAAATTCGTGGCGATAAAGAAGAAAGCATCAGCCACATGTACCTCACTCATACCCTGATTCTCGCGGCGATCCCCGCCATTTCCGCCTTTATTGGCACCACTCAAGTCGGCTGGGTCATCGGCAACCGTGCCCCGGTGATGCTGACCCAGGAAAGCGCGCTGTGGATGACTCTCATGTCCTACGCGGCCATGCTGTGCGGCGTGGCGGTGATGGGCGCGTTCATTCACTGGATGGCCCGCACCTACGACGCCAGCCCAAGCATGGCCCGCTGCGTGGCGTTTGCCACTTATACCGCCACACCCTTGTTTATCGGCGGGCTGGCGGCGCTCTACCCGCATATGTGGCTGGGCATGGTCGTGGGCACGGCGGCGATCTGCTACACGGTGTACCTGCTGTATGTGGGGCTGCCGACCTTCATGAGTATCGACCCGGATGAAGGCTTCCTGTTTTCCAGCTCGGTATTGGCCGTCGGCCTGGTGGTGCTGGTAGCGATCATGGCCTTTACCGTGATCGTCTGGGGCCTGGGCGTCGGGCCGATCTACACCAGTTGAACGAAAAACCCCGCAGGCAAGGCCACCGCAAGGTGGCTTTGTGCGTTATGCATGACCATTCGGCGCCTGACAGATTCGGAAACACCCAGCTTTGCGGCATACTGGGCGTCTCTGGAGATATGTACAGCATGCCCGAGCAACTCAATACCCGCGTCGAAGATTGTTTCCTGCAAGCCGAATCCTTTTTCAAACGAAGCTTCAAACGCCCCCAGGTCAGCCTCAAGCTGCGGGGCCAGAAAGCCGGTGTCGCGCATTTGCACGAGAACCTGCTGCGCTTCAACCCTCAGTTGTACCGTGAAAACAGCCAACACTTTCTCAAGCAAACCGTGGCGCACGAAGTGGCACACCTGATTGCCCACCAGTTGTTTGGCGAGCGTATCCAGCCCCATGGCGAGGAATGGCAGTTGATCATGCGCGGGGTTTACGAGCTGCCGCCCGACCGTTGCCATACCTACGAGGTCAAGCGCCGGCAAGTGACTCGCTATATTTACCACTGCCCGTGTGCGGACAGTGATTTTCCGTTTTCACCGCAGCGCCATGGGCTGGTGAACCAGGGGCGGCGGTATTTGTGTCGGCGGTGTCGGCAGACGCTGGTGTTCACCGGGGAAACTCGGGTGGAATGAGGGCCTCTTCGCAGGCCAGCCAGCTCCCACATTTGGATCTGTGAACACAATCCGAAATGTGGGAGCTGGCTTGCCTGCGAAAGCGTCGGCTCAGTCAACCTACAACCTTGGCCTGCCGCAATTGCTCTATCCGCTCAATACCGAACCCCAACTCCGCCAGCACCTCATCACTGTGCGCCCCCACCGCCACTCCAATATGCCTGGGCGCCGGCAACCCCTCGGAGAATTTCAGCGGGCAGGCCAATTGCGCTTGTGTCGAGCCATCACCCCGGGGCACCTGGCTGACCAGCTCCCGCGCCTTCAACTGGGGATGCTCCACCGCTTCGCTCAGACTCAACACCGGCTCAACACAGGCATCCACCCCGGCAAACAACTCACACAACTGGTCAAAACTGCGCTTCTCGAACTCCACCTGCAACGCCTGCTTGAGCACGCCTTGCCGCTCGGGCGTCACGCTGTGCGCCGCCAGTTCCGAGCGCCCCAAGGCCGCGCACAGCTGCTGCATAAACCCCGGCTCCAAACTGCCCACCGACATCCAGCGCCCATCGCGTGTGCGGTAGTAGTCATAGAAACTCCCGCCATTGAGCACATGGTTCTCCCACCCAGGCTCGACCCCGCAAGCCAGGTAACCGGCCCCAGCCATGGCGTTCAGGCTGAACGAGCAATCGGTCATGCTCACATCCAGGTATTGCCCCACCCCGCTTTGCTGCCTGGCAATCACCGCCGCCAGCAAGCCCACCACGGCATGCAGCGAACCGCCCGCCACATCCGCCAGTTGTACGCCCAGGGGCAACGGGCCGGTGTCCTGGCGCCCGGTATGGCTGGCGACGCCGGCCAACGCCAGGTAGTTGATATCGTGCCCGGCGCGGTCCTTATAGGGGCCGGTCTGGCCGTAGCCGGTGATCGACACATAGATCAGCCGCGGGTTGATCGCCTTCAGCGCCTCATAGCCCAGGCCCAGGCGCTCCATGACACCGGGGCGGAACTGCTCGAGCAGGATGTCATGGCCCTTGACCAACTCACGCACAATCTCCAGCGCCTCGGCCTGCTTGAGGTCCAGGGCCAAACTGCGCTTGTTGCGATTGAGGTAGGCGTGGCTGGCCGAGGTGCCACGATCATGGGGCGGCAACACACGCAACAGGTCCGTCCGCGTGTGCGATTCGATACGCAGCACCTCGGCGCCCATGTCCGCCAGCATCAGGGAGGCAAACGGGCCGGGCAGCAAGGTGGAAAAATCCAACACTTTAAGGGACGCCAAGGGACCTGACATGGGGGCTCCAGTTGGGTTGCGAATACTCACAGACTAGGCAGACGGGCGCCTGCCGGCAATCGTCAGAACGATCAACCACAGTGACCGTTTTGATCACGGCGGGCTTTTTCGCGGCGGCGGCTTTATCATTGGCCGACGTTTGTTGGCAGAGTCTTCCATGAAGTTCGCGATTGCACTGTATAGCGCCGCCCACGCGCCCTCCTCGCGCCGCGCCCTGTTGTTCGCACAGGCGACGCTGGCCGGCGGGCATGAGATCGTGCGGCTGTTTTTCTACCAGGACGGCGTGTACAGCGCGTCCAATAACATCGTCGCGCCCCAGGATGAGCAAGACATTGCGCGCCAATGGCGCGAGTTTGTCAGCCAGCACCAGCTCGACGGCGTGGTGTGCATCGCCGCCGCGCTGCGCCGGGGTGTGCTTAATGCCGAGGAAGCTGCGCGTTACCAACGCAGCGCGATCAACCTGGAAGCACCCTGGGCGTTGTCGGGCCTGGGTCAATTGCATGACGCGATCCAGGACGCCGACCGCCTGATCTGTTTTGGAGGGCCGTGACATGTCCAGATCCTTGTTGGTGATCAGCCGCCAGGCCCCGTGGTCCGGGCCAAGTGCGCGCGAAGCACTGGATATCGTGCTGGCCGGCGGCGCGTTCGATCTGCCCATTGGCCTGCTGTTCCTGGATGACGGTGTGTTCCAACTGGCGCCGAACCAAGCCGCCAAGGCCGTGCAACAGAAAGACCTGAGTGCCAACCTACAGGCCCTGGGCCTATTCGGCATTGATGACGTGTTCGCGTGTAGCCATAGCCTGTCCGCACGCGGGCTGCCGCCGCCCGCCCACGCGCAGGCGCTCGACAGCCAAGCCATTTCCCAGCTGATTGACCGTTACGACCAGGTGATTACCCTCTGATGTCGACTCTACATGTGGTGTCTCATTCCCCGTTTACTGACAGCCGCCTCGACAGCTGCCTGCGCATCTGTGGCGCCGAGGACGCAATCCTTTTGTGTGGTGACGGAGCCTACGGCCTGCACACGCCCGCCCTGCAAACCAAAGGCGTAAAGGTGTTTGTGCTGGCCGAAGACATGCAGGCACGCAACCTGCCGCTGCCCGACTGGGCTGACAGCGTCGATTACCCAGGCTTCGTGCAACTGTCGATCGACTACGACAAGGCCAACACCTGGCTATGAACACCTTGACCGTCGGCGCACGCACCCTGGAACTGGATAAGGACGGCTACCTCGTCGACCTCAACGACTGGTCCGATGAAGTGGCGAATGCCCTGGCCGCTGCCGAAGCCTTGGAACTGACCCCGGCACACTGGGAAATCCTCACCCTGCTGCGCCAGTTCTACACCGAGTTCCAGCTGTCCCCCGCCACGCGCCCGCTGATCAAGTACACCGCCTTGAAGCTGGGCCCGGAAAAGGGCAACAGCCTGCACCTCAACAAACTGTTCAACGGCACTCCCGCCAAACTCGCCGCCAAGCTGGCGGGCCTGCCCAGGCCGACGAATTGCTTATGACCGACTTTGCCCCCCTGACTCTCGTAACACCCCAAGAGCACCCCTTTGCGCAGTTCGTGCGCATCCTCGGCAAAGGCAAGCGTGGCGCGCGCAACCTCACCCGCGAGGAAGCGCGGGAAGCCATGGGCATGCTGCTCGACGAAAAGGTAGAGGACACCCAGCTCGGCGCCTTCCTGATGCTGCTGCGCCACAAGGAAGAAAGCCCGGAAGAACTCGCGGGCTTCACGGAAGCCGTACGTGAGCGCCTGCACGCGCCAGCGCTGAACGTCGATATCGACTGGCCGACCTACGCCGGTAAAAAGCGCCACCTGCCGTGGTTCCTGCTGGCAGCCAAATGCCTGGCACAGAATGGCGTGCGCATCCTGATGCACGGCGGCGGCGCCCACACTGCGGGGCGCTTGTACACCGAGCAATTGCTGGACGGCTTGCAGATCCCGCTGTGCCGCGATTGGCAACAGGTCGAGAGCGCCTTTGCCCACGGCAACCTGGCATTTATCCCGTTGGGTGATTGGGCGCCACAGCTGCAACGCATGATCGATCTGCGCAACACCTTGGGCCTGCGTTCGCCTATCCATTCGCTGGCGCGCCTGCTCAACCCGCTGAATGCGCGCTGTGGCCTGCAAAGCATTTTCCACCCCGGTTACCAGGGCGTGCATCGTGATGCCAGTGGCTTGCTGGGTGACAACGTGATTGTGGTCAAGGGCGACGGCGGCGAGATCGAGATCAACCCCGACACCCTCAGTCACCTGTACGGCACCACCGGCGGCCAGAGCTGGGACGAAGAGTGGCCCGCCCTTTCCGTCCAGCGCCACGTCAAGCCAGCAACGCTTGAGCCCGAGCACCTAAAAGCACTGTGGCGCGGCGACGTTGAGGACAGCTACCCGCAACTGGCGTTGATCGCCACCATGGCGTTGGCCCTGCGCGGCCTTGGTCACCCGCGGCAGCAGGCGTTCGAGTTGGCCCAGCAGTACTGGGACGCACGGAATAAATCGATTTAATCGATCATTCACGCCGGTTCTTTGCGCTTTTAGTTCGAACTCATCCCTTTAGACTGGGCTCCAACGCTTATCAGCCAAGGAGCCAGTCATGGGTTTATTGATCGAAGGACAGTGGAAAGACCAGTGGTACGAAAGTAGCGCCGATGGCGCTTTCCAACGGGAACAGGCACAACGCCGCAACTGGGTGACCGCCGATGGCGCGCCAGGCCCGAGTGGTGACGGCGGCTTCAAGGCCGAGGCCGGTCGCTATCACCTCTATGTATCCCTCGCCTGCCCGTGGGCGCACCGCACCTTGATTCTGCGCAAGCTCAAGGGCCTGGAAAGCCTGATCGACGTCTCGGTGGTCAGTTGGCTGATGCTGGAAAACGGCTGGACCTTCGACAAGGCCCACGGCTCCAGCGGCGACAAACTGGACGGTTTCAACTTCATGCACCAACGCTACACCGCCGATACCGCCGACTATACCGGGCGCGTGACCGTGCCGGTGCTGTGGGACAAAAAGCTCAAGCGCATCGTCAGCAATGAGTCGGCGGAGATCATCCGCATGTTCAACAGTGCGTTCAATGCGCTGACCGGCAACACCCTGGATTTCTACCCCCAAGCCCTGCATTCGACCATCGACAGCCTCAACGAACGCATCTACCCCGCTGTAAACAACGGTGTGTACCGCGCAGGTTTCGCCACCTCACAACAGGCGTATGAAAGTGCGTTTGATGATGTGTTTGCCGAGCTGGATCATTTGGAACAGCACCTGGGCAGCCATCGCTATCTGGCCGGCGAGTACCTGACCGAAGCCGATGTGCGGCTGTTCACCACGCTGATTCGTTTTGATGCGGTGTACTACAGCCACTTCAAATGCAACCTGCGGCGGATTGCCGACTATGGGAATTTGTCGAACTGGCTGCGGGAGATGTATCAGTGGCCAGGCGTGGCCGAGACGGTGGATTTCGAGCATATCAAGGGGCATTACTATGCCAGCCATCGCACGATCAACCCGACGGGGATTGTGCCTAAGGGGCCGTTGCAGGGGTTTGATACGGAGCATGATCGGGTGCGGCTGCCGGGTAAAGGTGTCTTTGGCTGATAACTCTTGTGGCGAGGGAGCTTGCTCCCGCTGGGCTGCGTAGCGGCCCCAAAATCTTGGGAGCGCTTCGCACTCCAACGGGAGCAAGCTCCCTCGCCACAGGAGCCGGTTCAGACTTGGGACTGAGCGCCCTCGAACCACTTGAGCTTCTCACGCAACACCACCACCTCACCCACGATCACCAATGTCGGCGCATGCACTTCATGCTCCGCCACCATGCGCGGCAGGTCGGCCAGGGTGCCGGTGAACACGCGCTGGTTGGACGTGGTGCCCTGCTGGATCAGCGCTGCTGGGGTATCCGACGCGCGCCCGTGCTTGATCAACTGCTCGCAAATGATCGGCAAGCCAATCAAGCCCATGTAGAACACCAGGGTCTGTGAGGGGCCGACCAGGTCTTGCCAAGGCAAGTCCGAGGTACCGTTCTTCAAGTGCCCGGTAATAAACCGTACCGACTGGGCATAGTCGCGGTGAGTCAGCGGAATCCCGGCATAAGCCGCACAACCACTGGCTGCCGTAATACCCGGCACCACCTGGAACGGGATGCCGTGGGCCGCCAACTCTTCGATCTCTTCGCCACCACGACCAAAGATGAACGGGTCCCCCCCCTTGAGGCGCAGCACGCGCTTGCCTTGCTTGGCCAGGTCTACCAGTTGCTGGTTGATCTGGTCCTGGGGCACCGCGTGATCGGCGCGACGCTTGCCGACGTACACGCGCTCGGCATCACGACGGCACAGTTCCAAAATCGCCGGCGCCACCAAACGGTCGTACAGCACCACGTCGGCTTGCTGCATCAGGCGCAATGCGCGAAAGGTCAGCAAATCCGGGTCGCCTGGGCCCGCACCTACCAGGTAAACCTCACCGGGCGCGTAAGGCGGCGCGCCGTTGACCTTTTCGATCAACAGGCGCTCGGCCTCCTCGCCCTGCCCGGCCAACTGGCGGTCGGCAATCGGGCCCTGGAACACTTCTTCCCAGAACGCCCGGCGTTGCTGCACATCCGGGTACAAACCTTTGACCTGAGCCCGAAAACGCGCGGCCAGCCCAGCCAATTGACCGTAGGTCGAGGGAATCCAGGTTTCCAGCTTGGCGCGGATCAGCCGTGCCAGTACCGGCGCGTCACCGCCGCTGGAGACGGCAATCACCAAGGGTGAACGGTCGACAATCGCCGGGAAGATCACGCTGCACAACGCTGGCGCGTCCACCACATTGACCGGCACGCAGCGACGCTTGGCATCACTGGATACTTGCGCATTCAGTGGCTCATCGTCGGTGGCCGCGATAATCAGGGTGCAACCGTCCAGGTCGGCCTCCTGATAACCGCGCAACATCAGTTCCCCGCCACTGCCCAGCACCAGCTCACGCAGCTGGCTTTCGATCTGGGGAGCAACCACCCGCAACACCGCGCCGGCGTCGGCCAGCAGCCGGGATTTGCGCAAGGCAATCTCCCCACCACCGACGACCAACACACGACTGCCGCGCAGGTTATGAAACAGCGGCAGAAATTCCATTTAGCGGATGACCTCAACGCCCGCCATGTACGGCTTGAGCACCTCAGGTACACGGATCGAACCGTCCGCCTGCTGGTAGTTTTCCAGCACGGCCACCAGGGTACGGCCTACGGCCAGGCCCGAACCGTTGAGAGTGTGTACCAGCTCCGGCTTGCCGGTTTCCGGGTTGCGGAAACGCGCCTGCATGCGACGGGCCTGGAAGTCACCGCAGTTGGAGCACGACGAAATCTCGCGGTATTTGTCCTGGCTCGGCACCCACACTTCCAGGTCGTAGGTCTTCACGGCGCTGAAGCCCATGTCGCCCGTGCACAGGGCCAGTACGCGGTAAGGCAGCTCCAGCAACTGCAGCACACGCTCGGCGTTGGCAGTCAGGCCTTCCAGGGCTTCCATGGAGGTCGACGGCTCTACTACCTGGACCATTTCAACCTTGTCGAACTGATGCTGGCGGATCATGCCACGGGTGTCGCGACCCGACGCGCCGGCTTCGCTACGGAAGCACGGGCTGTGAGCAACCAGCTTCAACGGCAGTTGCTTGGCGTCGAGGATTTCGCCGGCGACGATATTGGTCAGCGACACTTCGGCCGTCGGGATCAGGTACAGATCGGCTTCGCCGTCGCGGCTGATCTTGAACAGGTCTTCTTCGAATTTCGGCAGTTGGCTGGTGCCCATCAACGCCGGCGCTTGAACCAGGTACGGGGTGTAGGCTTCTTCGTAACCGTGTTCGCCGGTGTGCAGGTTGATCATGAACTGCGCCAGTGCACGGTGCATGCGCGCAATCGGGCCGCGCAGCAAGGCAAAGCGTGCGCCGGACATTTTTGCCGCGGTTTCAAAATCCAGGCCACCGGTCAATTCGCCCAGGGCGACGTGGTCCTTGATCTCGAAATCGAAGGCTTTGGGCGTGCCCCAGCGGCGCACTTCGACGTTGCCGTCTTCATCTTCGCCGACCGGCACAGATTCGTGGGGCAGGTTCGGAATGCCCAGCAGGATCGAATCCAATTGGGTCTGAATGCCTTCCAGCTCGATTTTGCCGTCGGACAGCTCAGTGCCCATGCGCTCGACATCCGCCATCAACGGCGCGATGTCTTCACCGCGCTGCTTGGCCTGGCCGATGGACTTGGAGCGCGCATTACGTTCAGCCTGCAGTGCTTCGGTGCGGGTCTGGACGGTCTTGCGCTGTTCTTCCAGCGCTTCGATGCGCGCAACATCCAAGGCAAAGCCACGGGATGCCAGGCGGTCCGCTACGTCCTGAAGGTTGCTACGTAACAGTTTGGAATCGAGCATGTCGGTCTCTCGTTATCAAAGTTTGGTCAAGGACAGGCCAGCCCAGGTGGCGAGCAGCCCGCCGAATACGCTAATGGCCGCATAGCCAATCGCCAGCGGCACTTGCCCGCTTTCCAGCAGGCGCACGGTATCCAGTGAAAAGGATGAAAAAGTCGTCAGGCCGCCAAGAAAGCCAACCATCAGGCCGGCACGTACCTCGACAGGCACTTCCGGGCGTAACAAAAACAGGCCGTATAACATGCCGATCAACAGGCAGCCCACGATATTAACGGCGAGCGTCGCCGTATAGAAGTGTTTCGGCCAATTGGCGTTGATCCAATTGCCGGTGGCGAAGCGCAGCAGTGTACCGGCGATACCTCCCGCCGAGACGGCGACCACCAAAGGAATCATGTTTTTCTCCGCTGCCTGGGGCTCAGACGGTCAAGGGTGGCCAGGTGGTTGAGCTTCTCACCGATCTTCAGCTCCAGGCCACGGGGCACTGGCTGGTAGAACGGCTGCGGCTCCAACTCATCGGGGAAGTAGTCTTCGCCGGCCGCGTAGGCGTCCGGCTCATCGTGGGCATAACGGTATTCGTCGCCATACCCCAGTTGCTTCATCAGCTTGGTCGGCGCGTTGCGCAGGTGCAGCGGCACTTCGAGGGAACCATGCTCGGCGGCCGCACGCAGGGCCGACTTGAAGCCCATGTACACCGCGTTGCTTTTTGGCGCGCAGGCCAGGTAAGTGATGGCCTGGGCGACCGCCAACTCGCCTTCCGGGCTGCCGAGGCGCTCCTGCACCTCCCAGGCGGCCAGGCACAGGCTCAGGGCCCGCGGGTCGGCATTGCCGATGTCTTCGCTGGCCATGCGCACCACACGACGCGCCAGGTACAGCGGGTCGCAACCGCCATCGATCATGCGCGCAAACCAATACAGCGCGCCATCAGGGTTGGAACCGCGTACGGATTTGTGCAGCGCGGAAATCTGGTCGTAGAAGGCTTCGCCGCCCTTGTCGAAACGACGGCGTGTATCACCGAGCAAGCTTTGCAACAGGTCGACGCCAATCTCGCCGCCGTCTTCGGCCAGGTCGGAAGCATTCTCCAGCAGGTTGAGAAAGCGGCGCCCGTCACCATCGGCGGCGGTCAGCAAAATCTTGAAGCCTTCATCGCTGAGGCTCAGTTGGCGCTTGCCCAGCCCCTTGTCTTCGCTCAAGGCACGGTGCAGCAGCTTTTGCATCGCCGCTTCATCCAGGCTCTTGAGCACATAGACCCGCGCCCGTGACAACAAGGCGTTGTTCAATTCAAAGGAAGGGTTTTCGGTGGTGGCGCCGATAAAGATCAGCGTACCGTCCTCGACATAAGGCAGGAACGCATCCTGCTGCGACTTGTTGAATCGATGTACTTCGTCGACAAACAGGATAGTGCGCTTGCCGTATTGCCCGGCCTGCTGCTTGGCGACTTCCACCGCCTGGCGGATCTCCTTGACCCCGGCGAGCACCGCCGAGACCGTTTCAAAGTGCGCGTCCGAGACTTTCGCCAACAACCGCGCCAAAGTGGTCTTGCCCACGCCCGGCGGGCCCCAGAAAATCATCGAATGCAGCGCACCCTGCTCCAGAGCTTCGCGCAAGGGCTTGCCCCGAGCGAGCAGGTGTTCCTGACCGACGTACTCATCCAGGTTGGTCGAACGCAAGCGCGCGGCCAACGGCTGGGCAATCGGGTCACTTCGAAACAGATCCATGGGCAGCGTTTGAAACCTCTGGGCAGTTTATTCCTGGATCACGTCGGCACCCTTGGGGATGTCGAACTTGAACTTGGACGCGGGCACCGGCTGGTTGGCCTTGACCCCGGAGAACAGGATATCGGTGCGCTGGCCGACGCTGTCGACCAGGCGCATGTTGTTGATCACGCCGTTGCCGAACGACAGGGACAGCGTGTCAAACAACGTGTCCTTGGATTTTGGCTTGAGGGTGAACTCGATGACGTTGCTGGTCTGCTTGGAGGTGATGTCGAAGCTGTCGTTGATTTTCGACACATCACCCGACAGCAGCAGTGCCGGGGTCTGGTTCAGGCGCGGATCGAGCTTCTTGATGGTCGCCTGTTCCAGGTCCGGGTCCCACAGCGTGACTTTCTGGCCGTCGGAAACGATGGTCTGCTCCGCCTTGCCTTCGGTATGCCAGTAGAACAGCCCTGGGCGCTGCACGGCCATTTCACCGGCGGTTTCCTGCAACTGGGTGCCGCCGGCATCCAGGGTCAGCTGGGAGAAGCGCGCGGTGAGGGTCTGGGATTTGTCCAACAGGTTCTTCAGGCTGGCGACGGAAGCCGGGTCAGCGTGAGCCGAAACAGCGGTCAGGGCCAGGGCTGGCAACAACAGCATGCGGATAAAGCGCATGGGAGTCCTCATTGAGTAGTCAGGGCACGCCGCGTGTTGCCACGCGGCGCGGAATCAGTCGCGCATCTGCCCGGGGGCGATGACTTCACGCGAGCCATTGGTGTTCATTGCGGTCACCACGCCAGCCATTTCCATGGCTTCGATCATGCGGGCGGCGCGGTTGTAGCCGATTTTAAGCTTGCGCTGCACCGCCGAAATCGAGGCACGGCGGCTTTCCAGTACGAAGGCCACGGCTTCGTCATACAAAGCGTCGGTCTCGGCATCGTCATCACCGCCACCGCCGCCATTTTCAAAGCCGCTGCCGGCTTCTTCGACGCCGTTGAGGATGTCGTCGTTGTACTCGGGCGCGCCGCGCAGTTTCCAGGCTTCGACCACACGGTGGACTTCGTCATCGGAAACAAAGGCGCCGTGAACGCGGATCGGCAGGCTGGTGCCCGGCGGCATGTAGAGCATGTCACCGTGGCCCAGCAGTTGCTCGGCGCCACCCTGGTCAATGATAGTGCGCGAGTCGATCTTGCTGGAGACCTGGAACGCCATGCGCGTCGGAATGTTGGCCTTGATCAGGCCGGTGATCACGTCCACCGACGGCCGCTGTGTCGCGAGGATCAAGTGGATACCCGCCGCCCGCGCCTTCTGGGCGATACGGGCGATCAGCTCCTCAACCTTCTTGCCGACGATCATCATCATGTCGGCAAATTCATCGACCACCACCACGATGGTCGGCAGCTTGGTCAGCAGTGGTGCTTCATCGTGAATGCTTTCGCGCTTGTACAGCGGGTCGGTCAGCGGTGTGCCGGCGTCCTGGGCTTCCTTGACCTTGGCATTGAAGCCCGACAGGTTCCGCACGCCCATCTTCGCCATCAGCTTGTAGCGGCGCTCCATCTCGGCAACGCTCCAGCGCAGGGCGTTGGCGGCGTCCTTCATGTCGGTGACCACCGGGCACAGCAGGTGCGGGATGCCTTCGTAGATCGACAGTTCCAGCATCTTCGGGTCGATCATGATCAGCTTGGCGTCATCCGGCCCGGACTTGAACAGGATCGACAGGATCATGGCGTTCACACCCACCGACTTACCGGAACCGGTGGTACCGGCTACCAGCAGGTGCGGCATTTTCGCCAGGTCGGTAATCACCGGCTTGCCGCCGATGTCATGGCCGAGCGCCAGGGTGACCGGTGATTTGAAGTTGTCGTATTCCGGCGTCGACAGCACTTCGGAGAAGCGCACGATCTGGCGGTCTTCGTTGGGAATCTCGATACCCACAGTGGTCTTGCCCGGGATCACTTCCACCACACGCACGCTGGTCACGGCCAGGGAACGTGCCAAGTCTTTGGCCAGGTTGGAAATGCGGCTGACTTTTACCCCGGCGGCCGGTTGGATTTCGTAACGGGTAATCACCGGGCCCGGATGGATCGAGTCCACCGACACTTCGACGCCGAACTCCTTGAGCTTGATTTCCAGCAGGTGACCGACGGCCGCCAGGGACTCGGGGGAATAGTTGAGTTGTTTCTTTTCGGCCGGGTCCAGAATCGAGATCGGCGGCAAGGTGCCTTCGACGGCGCTGTCGATGAACAGCGGTGCCTGCTTCTCTTTTTGCACGCGATGGCTGGGCTCCGGCGCCTTGGGCGGTGCCGGGGCGATCACGGGCGGCACCTGCTTTTCACGGTCCGACATGTGCTTGCTCAGGGCCTGCTCGCGCTCGATCAAGCGCTCCTTGACCTTGGCTTGCTCGCGCCGATCCGGCGTGCTTGGGGCCACCACCTCGTTGACACGGGTGTCCACCTCACGCAGCTGCGCAACCATTTGCTTGCGCTCGACACGGGCGGCCCACCAGCGGTTGGCGGCGCCCTGGAACAATTCGAACAGGTCGAGGGTGATCTTGCCGGTCACGTCCATCACCTTGAACCATGACAGGTCGGTGAATACCGTGAGGCCGAACAGGAACAGCGCGATGAACATCAGGGTGCTGCCCTGGATATTCAGGGTCCTGCGCGCCAGGTCGCCAAGG
This sequence comes from Pseudomonas sp. MF6751, assembly GCF_016613265.1. NCBI lineage: Bacteria > Pseudomonadati > Pseudomonadota > Gammaproteobacteria > Pseudomonadales > Pseudomonadaceae > Pseudomonas > Pseudomonas sp. MF6751. The sequence goes on along the minus strand of NZ_JAENSV010000014.1, from coordinate 10,495 downwards.
CTTTCACCCAGGGCCCCGCCCGCGCCCGCCGGCAGACCAGTCGGGGCATGGAAGTGGATATGCGCCAGCGCAGCGCCCGACAATACCAGGAACACCAGGCCGATCAGGCGCCAGGAGAACAGCCAGCCGCTCCACTGCCACGGCTCGTGACGCTGGCGGAAGATCTGCCAGGTCTTGATCGCCAGCAACAGCGGGAAAATGTAGGCGAAGTAACCCAGGATCATGAAGAGGATATCGGCGCTGTAGGAACCTACAGGGCCGCCGAAATTCTGCACGTCATCGATCTTGCTGTTATGGCTCCAGCCCGGATCGTCCTTGCCATAGGTCAGCAAGGCCATCATCAGGAACAGGCACAGCGCACCGATGGCAATCAGTGCGCCTTCCTTGAGTCGGTAATGCAGGTGCTGGCGCCAGGCCGGTACGACTGCTGCTTTAGGTGCTGCGGCGGATTTCTTCAAAACGGGTCTATTCCTGCGCCTTTAGCGCGTCCATCTGTTGAATGACTACACACGACTGTTCTATCCGGAACAGTTGAAAAATGAACGAATGTTGCTGAATCTACTTTTAACACCCGGTGACGGATAGGTGAAATGGCGATAACGCCACAATGGCCGCATTGTACGGGTTTGCGTGCGCGATGCCACACACTTGCCCTTCACCTGACTGCACGGACAATTTGAGCATGCATTGCCTTTGCTGACAAAGGCTTATGAGCTGTATTTAGCAATCCAGGCAAGCTTGGCAAATGGCCGGCATGCACCAGACCCGATTACGACCACACCCTGTGTACAGAGTTGCAGAAACACCCGTTCATGCTAATCCTCGTCAATCGCCTATTCGGGCTGGCCCCATGGCGCAGGGTCGTCAATAATCAACGCTTGCGGTGCAGGTGCATGACCTGCCACTCCCCTCCCCTTCCGTAAGCCTGGATGCCATGCTGACCTGGTTACAACGCGACACCCTGACGTTCCCTCCCTTGGCCAAGGCCATGCGCGAACCCAACGGCCTGCTCGCCGCCGGTGGCGACCTGTCGGCAGAACGGCTGGTCCAGGCCTACCGCCATGGCTGCTTCCCCTGGTTCTCCGAAGGCCAGCCTATCCTCTGGTGGTCACCCGACCCGCGCACAGTGATATTCCCCGACGAGTTGCATGTTTCCCGCAGCCTGGGCAAATTATTGCGCCAGCAGCGCTATACCGTGACCTTCGACCAGGATTTCGCCGCCGTCATCCAAGCCTGCGCAGCACCCCGTGCCTACGCCGATGGCACCTGGATCACCGAAGGTATCCAGAAGGCTTATCTGGAGCTGCACCAGCGCGGCTACGCGCATTCCGTCGAGGTCTGGGACCAGGGCGAACTGGTGGGTGGCCTGTATGGCCTGGCGATGGGCCAGTTGTTTTTTGGCGAGTCCATGTTCAGCCGCGCCGACAACGCCTCCAAATTCGGTTTCGCCACATTGACCCGGCAACTGCAAGCCTGGGGATTTGTGCTGATCGATTGCCAGATGCCCAACGATCACTTGCACAGCCTGGGTGCCCGCGGCATACCCCGCAGCGTCTTCGCTGACTTCCTGCATAAACATCTGGACCAACCCAACGCTGGGCCGTGGGTTTCCTAGGCGACTTTCGCGCACGTGGCTTACACTTATTTCAAAGCTTATCCCGAGGGTTGATCATGACCGAGCTGGCGCGCTTGAAGTTCTATGCCACTCAAGCCCACTCATGCAGCTATCTGCCCGACGAGCAGGCCACCACGCTGTTCCTCGATCCCAGCCAGCCCATGGACGTGCATGTGTATGCCGACCTGTCCGAGATGGGCTTCCGGCGCAGCGGCGATCACCTGTATCGCCCCCATTGCCAGAACTGCAACGCGTGCGTGCCTGCGCGTATCCCGGTTGCGCAGTTTTCGCCCGACCGTAATCAGAAACGCATTCTCAAGCGCAACGCCGACCTGACAGTACACGCCACCAAACCCCAATACAGCGAAGAATATTTCGATCTCTACCAACGCTATATCGAGCAGCGTCATGCCGACGGCGATATGTATCCGCCCAGCCGCGACCAGTTTTCCACATTCCTGGTGCGTGACTTGCCTTTTTCGCGTTTCTACGAGTTCCGCCTCGACGGCCGCCTGCTGGCCGTGGCGGTGACCGACCTACTGCCCAACGGCCTCTCGGCTGTGTACACCTTCTATGAACCGACCGAAGAACGCCGCAGCCTCGGGCGCTTCGCCATCCTCTGGCAAATAGGCGAAGCGCTGCGCCTGGAGCTGGAAGCGGTGTACCTCGGATACTGGATCAAGAACTGCAAAAAGATGAACTACAAGACCCAATATCGGCCCATTGAACTGCTGATTAATCAAAGATGGGTCACGCTTAACTAGAACCCCTTGGCTTGAACACCCTTTTTCGGGCACAATGCACGCCGCTTTTGCCTGGCGCAGTTGCACCGGGCCATTCACTGGATACCGAGGGCTTTACTGCATGTCGAAAGAAGACAGCTTCGAAATGGAAGGCACTGTCGTCGACACCCTGCCCAACACCATGTTTCGTGTGGAGTTGGAAAATGGGCACGTCGTAACCGCGCATATCTCCGGCAAGATGCGCAAGAACTACATTCGTATTCTTACCGGTGACAAAGTGCGCGTCGAGCTGACGCCCTATGACTTGAGCAAAGGGCGCATCACTTACCGCGCTCGCTAAGCAAGTCAATACAAAACGCCCGGTTATGCCGGGCGTTTTTGTGTGCGCAGGATTTAACAGTCACCACTTGACTGCGTGGGAGCTGGCTTGCCTGCGATGGCGGCCCTTCAATAGCACATCTATATCTGACCCGCCGCTATCGCAGGCAAGCCAGCTCCCACAGTTGACCGTCATTGTCTCGTAACCGTATTTCAGACAGCAAAAAGGCGCCTTTCGGCGCCTCTTGCAATGTTGCAGCTAACGATCAGGCCATTTCAGCCGTGGTCTCGAACTCGAAGGTCAGCTCGCCGTCCTTCAGGTCGATGTGTACCACGCCACCATGGTCGGAGAGTTCGCCGAACAGGATCTCTTCGGCCAGCGGCCGCTTGATCTTGTCCTGGATCAGACGCGCCATTGGGCGTGCGCCCATTGCCGCATCGTAGCCGCCCTCTGCGATCCAACTGCGAGCCGCTTCCGTCACATCCAGCTGCACGCGCTTGTCTTCCAACTGCGCTTGAAGCTCGGTGAGGAACTTGTCCACCACGCTTTTGATGACCTCATGGCTGAGGCGACCAAACTGGATAATGGTGTCCAGGCGGTTGCGGAACTCCGGCGTGAAGCTCTTCTTGATCACTTCCATGGCATCGGAGGAGTGATCCTGATGCGTAAAGCCGATCGAAGCCCGCGCCGCGGTTTCGGCACCGGCGTTGGTGGTCATGATCACGATCACATTGCGGAAGTCCGCCTTGCGCCCGTTGTTGTCGGTCAGGGTCCCGTGGTCCATGACCTGCAATAGCAGGTTGAAGACTTCCGGGTGAGCCTTTTCGATTTCATCGAGCAGCAATACGCAATGTGGCTGCTTGGTGATCGCCTCGGTCAACAGGCCGCCCTGGTCGAAGCCGACATAGCCCGGAGGCGCACCGATCAAGCGCGACACAGTGTGGCGCTCCATGTACTCGGACATGTCGAAACGGACCAGTTCGATGCCCATGGCCTTGGCCAGCTGGCGAGCCGCCTCGGTCTTGCCGACGCCAGTCGGGCCTGCAAACAGGAACGAACCGACTGGCTTGTCCGGCGACTTGAGGCCAGCACGCGACAACTTGATCGCCGTGGACAGCGAGTCGATGGCCGCATCCTGGCCAAACACAGTGAGCTTGAGGTCGCGCTCCAGGTTACGCAGCAACTCCTTGTCGGAACTGGTGACGTGTTTTGGCGGAATCCGCGCGATCTTGGCCACGATGTCCTCGACTTGAGGCACGTCGATGCGCTTCACGCGCTTCTCGACCGGCTGCAGGCGCTGGTAGGCACCCGCTTCGTCGATCACATCGATGGCCTTGTCAGGCATATGCCGGTCATTGATGTAGCGCGACGCCAGCTCAGCCGCCGCACGCAAGGCCTCATCGGTGTATTCGATGCCATGGTGCGCTTCAAAACGCCCCTTGAGCCCGCGCAGGATACCGATGGTGTCTTCAACCGACGGCTCGGACACGTCGACTTTCTGGAAGCGACGCGCCAGGGCACGGTCTTTTTCGAAGATGCCGCGGAATTCCTGGAACGTGGTCGAACCAATGCAGCGGATATCACCCGAGGACAGCAGTGGCTTGAGCAGGTTGGAAGCATCCATCACCCCACCGGAAGCTGCACCGGCGCCAATGATGGTATGGATCTCGTCGATGAACAGGATGGCCTGCGGACGCTTTTTCAACTCACCGAGCAACGCCTTGAAGCGTTTCTCGAAATCGCCACGGTACTTGGTCCCGGCGAGCAACGCGCCCAGGTCAAGGGAATAGACGACACTGCTGGCCAGCAGGTCTGGCACCTGGTTGTCGACAATGCGCTTGGCCAGGCCTTCGGCAATCGCGGTCTTACCCACGCCCGCCTCGCCCACCAGCAACGGGTTGTTCTTGCGACGACGCGCAAGTATCTGCGCTACACGTTCAACCTCATGCTCACGCCCCACCAGCGGATCGATCCGCCCCTGGCGCGCCATTTCATTGAGGTTGCTGGCATAGGCATCCAGCGGATTGCTTGAAGAAGAAGACTCACCGCCCTCCTCGTCCTGCATATCCTGCTCACCCTCGGAATGATCGCCGTGCCCAGGCACTTTAGAGATACCGTGGGCGATGTAATTGACTACATCAATACGGGCAACGCTCTGCTGCTTGAGCAGGAACACGGCCTGGCTTTCCTGTTCGCTGAAAATTGCCACAAGCACATTCGCGCCCGTGACTTCACGCTTACCGGAGCTCTGTACGTGGAACACAGCACGCTGCAATACCCGCTGGAACCCCAGGGTTGGCTGGGTTTCGCGGTCCTCGTCATGCACGGGGATCAGTGGCGTGGTGGAGTCGATAAACTCCTGCAGGTCATGCTTGAGCTTGTCGAGGTTGGCGCCGCACGCACGCAGAACGGTGGCGGCAGCTTCGTTATCCAAAAGTGCCAGCAGCAGGTGTTCGACGGTCATGAATTCATGACGCTTCGAACGAGCCTCCTTGAAGGCAAGATTGAGGGTGACTTCGAGCTCGCGGTTTAACATAGCTTCACCTCATACCCAAGTGGTCGGCGTTAACCGTCCTTCTCGATTTCACAGAGTAGCGGATGCTGGCTTTCCCTGGCGTACTGGTTGACCTGCATGGCCTTTGTCTCGGCGATGTCGCGGGTAAACACTCCACATACTGCCCGTCCTTCTGTGTGAACGGCCAGCATTACCTTGGTCGCCAACTCGCGGTTCAGGTTAAAAAACACCTCGAGCACTTCGACGACGAAATCCATCGGTGTGTAGTCATCATTGAACAAAACCACCTTGTACATCGGCGGCGCCTGTAAAGCAGGCTTGGCCTCCTGAACAGCAATGCCTGCAGAACCGTCGTCGTCATGTTCCTGATCCGGGCGATCCTGATTGAATGTTAGTCGAATCTGGCTGTTTGCATGCATGGGAAAGAAAGGTTCGTCAGTGGTTCAATTACAGTGGTGGGGGCGACCTGTCAGAATTTCAACTCTGACTCTTGGGTCACCTTGACTATCGGCGAAACGGTGTTACAACAAATAGAGCCCACAGTGGGTAAAAAAGGTCCGCGCAGTCAACCTTATTTATTCGGGTTAGGACGGATAGACAGGATGATACTCCAGTGATGGAGTCTGGTGCAGAGGGATAAGGGAATGGCTAGTGGTAAGGTCAAGTGGTTCAACAATGCCAAGGGTTACGGCTTCATTAATGAAGACGGAAAGAGTGAAGACCTCTTTGCGCATTTCTCAGCGATCAATATGGATGGGTACAAAACGCTGAAAGCGGGCCAAGTGGTCTCCTTTGAGATTACCCAGGGCCCAAAGGGCTTGCATGCGGTGAAGATCGAAGGAATCACTGCTAGTAGCCCTGCCGCAGAAAACGTTGCGGCGCCCGGCCAGAAATCACGACAAGAAAAGCAGAAGGCCTGACCAGTCACAGAACAAAGCACTGAAAGCAAACCGGCCACCCCGAATCACCAGGGCGGCCGGTTTTGTGTGCCTGTTTACATATGCTTGATCAACGCATCACCAAAGCCCGACGAAGACACCAACGTAGCGCCATCCATCAGACGCTCGAAGTCATAGGTCACAGTCTTGGCCGAAATCGCGCCATTAGTCCCCTTGATGATCAAATCCGCTGCCTCGACCCACCCCATATGCCGAAGCATCATTTCCGCCGACAGGATCAATGAACCAGGGTTGACCTGATCCTTGCCCGCATATTTAGGCGCAGTGCCGTGGGTGGCTTCAAACATTGCCACGGTGTCAGACAAGTTGGCCCCCGGCGCAATACCAATACCGCCCACTTCCGCCGCCAGGGCGTCGGACAGGTAATCACCATTGAGGTTGAGCGTGGCGATCACGTCATATTCAGCCGGGCGCAGCAGGATCTGCTGGAGCATGGCGTCGGCAATAGCATCTTTGACCACCACATTCTTGCCGGTCTTGGGGTTCTTGAACTGCATCCACGGCCCGCCATCGAGCAAGGTCGCACCGAACTCTTCAGCCGCCACCTCATAGGCCCACTCCTTGAAGGCACCCTCGGTGAACTTCATGATGTTGCCTTTGTGCACGATGGTCAGCGAGTCGCGGTCGTTATCCACCACATATTGCAGGGCCTTGCGCGCCAGGCGCTTGGTACCCTCTTTGGAGACCGGCTTGACGCCAATCCCGCAATCCTGGTCGAAACGGATCTTGGTAACGCCCATTTCTTCCTTGAGGAACTTGATCACCTTGATCGCTTCCGGCGAACCGGCCTTCCACTCGATGCCCGCGTAAATATCCTCGGAGTTCTCACGGAAAATGGTCATGTCCACGTCGCCTGGTTTTTTCACCGGGCTGGGCACGCCTTCGAACCAGCGCACCGGGCGCAGGCACACATACAGGTCGAGCTGCTGGCGCAGGGCCACGTTCAGCGAACGGATACCGCCACCGACTGGCGTTGTCAGCGGGCCCTTGATGGACACCACGTAATCCTTGACCGCATCCAGGGTTTCCTGGGGCAGCCAGGTGTCCTGGTCGTAGACTTGCGTGGCCTTTTCACCAGCGTACACCTCCATCCAGGAGACTTTGCGCTTGCCGCCGTAAGCCTTTTCAACAGCGGCATCGACCACCTTGATCATCACCGGGCTGATGTCGACGCCAATACCGTCTCCTTCGATGTAGGGGATGATCGGTTGGTCAGGAACATTGAGAGAATGGTCTGCATTGACGGTGATTTTGTCGCCGACTGCCGGAACCTGAATCTTCTTGTATCCCATGCTGAACTCCATCTATGGATTGAACATCTGGCTGCGTTCGAGCCTACTCCAGATAAATGGCGACTGAAACCTCACGCCATGCTCATTTGCATCGAAAACAGCACATTTGGTGGCCTACAAGCCTGAAAGCAAAGGGAAAAGCGCAATCTTGAGCACATCCCACCACCCCACGCACCTGCGACCTTTAGACCAATGGACGAGCCCCCTTTTGTATGAAGGCTCAGCGTAAGCATAGCGACCTATGTATAATGCCGCCGCTGACCAAAGAGTCACGACGGCGGACCGCTCTAGAACGTAGCCTTTCGCCAGAAAGCCGGACTATTACCATAGCCCACCCGCTTGACGCTCGACTGATGCAAACCAACATCACCGCGAAGAAACCTCGACATTTCGCTCATGGATGACTTTGAACGAACGCGCTCTACCCGGCGCATCTCGAGTTTCTGCGCACGCTTTCAGCAAAGAAGAGAGTTAATCCGAATATGCCCACCCGCTCGAAGATCATCTACACCTTCACCGACGAAGCCCCAGCCCTCGCCACCTATTCACTGCTGCCTATCGTAGAGGCCTTCACCGCTTCCGCTGATATTGCCGTGGAAACCCGCGACATCTCCCTCGCCGGGCGCATCCTCGCAAGCTTCCCCGAGCAACTGGGCACCAAGGCCATCCCGGACCACCTCGCCGAACTGGGCGACCTGGCCGTTACGCCTGAAGCCAACATCATCAAGCTTCCCAACATCAGCGCCTCGACCCCGCAACTGCAAGCCGCGATCAAGGAACTGCAGGCCCAGGGCTACGCCCTGCCGGACTACCCTGAAACCGTAACCACCGACGCGGAAAAAGAAACCCGCGCACGTTACGACAAGGTCAAGGGCAGCGCCGTGAACCCGGTACTGCGCGAAGGCAACTCCGACCGTCGCGCACCGCTGTCGGTCAAGAACTATGCACGCAAGCACCCGCACAAGATGGGCGCCTGGGCTGCCGACTCCAAGTCGCACATTGCCCACATGAACAACGGCGACTTCTACGGCAGCGAAAAAGCCGTGCAGATCGAAACCGCTGACGCGGTCAAAATTGCGCTGGTTGCAAAGGACGGCACCACCACCGTCCTGAAGGAAAAAACCAGCGTTCAGGCCGGCGAAATCATCGACACCGCCGTGCTGAGCAAGAAAGCCCTGCGCAGCTTCATTGCCGCTGAAATCGAAGACGCCAAGAAGCAAGGCGTGCTGCTGTCGGTTCACTTGAAAGCCACCATGATGAAGGTCTCCGACCCGATCATGTTCGGCCAGATCGTTGCCGAGTTCTATAAAGACGCCCTGGCCAAGCACGCGGCCGTGCTGGAACAGATCGGCTTCAACCTGAACAACGGCATCGGCGACCTGTACGCCCGCATCAAGGCCCTGCCGGCCGACCAGCAAGCGCAGATCGAAGCCGACATCCAGGCGGTCTACGCTGCTCGCCCTGCCCTGGCGATGGTCAACTCCGACAAAGGCATCACCAACCTGCACGTGCCAAGCGACGTCATCGTCGACGCCTCGATGCCAGCGATGATCCGTGACTCCGGCAAGATGTGGGGCACCGACGGCCAGTTGCACGACACCAAGGCTGTGATCCCGGATCGCTGCTACGCCACCATCTACCAGGCGGTCATCGAAGACTGCAAGGCCAATGGCGCCTTCGACCCAACCACCATGGGCAGCGTGCCAAACGTTGGCCTGATGGCGAAGAAAGCCGAAGAATACGGCTCCCACGACAAGACCTTCCAGATCAAGGCTGACGGCGTTGTCCGCGTCACCGACAGCCAGGGCAACCTGCTGATGGAACAGAACGTCGAAGCTGGCGACATCTTCCGCATGTGCCAGACCAAAGACGCGCCGATCCAGGACTGGGTCAAGCTCGCCGTCAACCGTGCCCGCGCCAGCAACACCCCGGCCATTTTCTGGCTGGACCCCAAGCGCGCCCACGATGGCGTAGTGGTCGAGAAAGTTCAGGCTTACCTGAAAGACCACAACACCGAAGGCCTGGACATCCGCATCATGGCCCCGGTCGATGCGATGAAGTTCACCCTGGAGCGCACCCGCAAGGGCCTGGACACCATCTCGGTGACCGGCAACGTACTGCGCGACTACCTGACCGACCTGTTCCCGATCATGGAACTGGGCACCAGCGCCAAGATGCTGTCGATCGTGCCGCTGATGAATGGCGGTGGCCTGTTCGAAACCGGCGCTGGCGGTTCGGCTCCAAAGCACGTACAGCAACTGCTGGAAGAAAACTTCCTGCGCTGGGATTCCCTGGGCGAGTTCCTGGCCCTGGCCGCGTCCCTTGAGCATTTGGGTGTGACGTACAACAACCCGAAAGCCCTGGTACTGTCCAAGACCCTGGACCAGGCCACCGGCCAGTTCCTGGACAACAACAAGTCGCCATCGCGCAAGGTCGGCAACATCGACAACCGCGGCAGCCACTTCTACCTGGCGCTGTACTGGGCACAAGCCCTGGCCGCCCAGACTGAAGACACTGCACTGCAAGCGCAGTTTGGCGAACTGGCCAAAACCCTGGCTGAGAACGAAGCGACCATCGTTGCCGAACTCAACGCCGTACAGGGCAAGCCAGTGGACATCGGCGGCTACTACGCGCCGAACCCTGAGCTGACCAGCAAAGCCATGCGCCCGAGCAACACCCTCAATGCGGCGATTGCCAAGTTGAAGTAAGGTTGTAAGGATGCAAAGAAGCCCCGGCCAAGTGCCGGGGTTTTTGTCTTCAGCGGATGGCAGTTTAGTCACAGGGAAGCATTGGCGTACTCTGAAATCCATACGGAGCGAATCAACTCAAGCACCTCACTCCTGTAAACAGGATTCCAACCCGCTCGCTCTCTAGGCACCACAGCAAATTGAGGTAGCACGGGCAAACGGGAAACGCCTTCGAGACTCGGCGGTTGCAGAAGCTGAGTGCAACACGGTTATTGATTTGAAGCTGGAGCATGATGCCGCATAGCCATGGCTTCCTGCATCACCTCGCCCATGACTTCGATCGGGCACTTGAAATCGAAGCGTTT
>NZ_JAENSV010000013.1:0-142366 GCF_016613265.1 Pseudomonas sp. MF6751 | reverse complement strand
TTTTCGAAAGTGAGCCGCCGTCAGGGCGGAACCCTAAGTGGCCGTTACCGCAGGAATGGATATGTACACGGTCCAACTGTGTTGACTGTCAGGCCGTCTTCGCAGGCAAGCCAGCTCCCACATTGGAACGCATTCCAACTGTGGGAGCTGGCTTGCCTGCGATAGCGAACTAAAGGGTTACACCGCTTCCCGGTAAGGATTGCGCGGGTCCTGCGTCCAGTTCAAAAACGGCTTGCCGGTATCGATCGGCACCATCTCGATGCAGTCGGCCACCGGGCAAGTGATCTGGCACAGGTTGCAGCCAACGCACTCATCGTCGATCACCTCATACAGATGCGTGCCATCGGCCTGCTTCAAGCTGGCAATGGCCTGGTGCGAGGTGTCCTCGCAGGCAATATGGCAACGACCACAGCCAATGCACGCCTCTTGGTCTATCTTGGCGATGACCTGATAGTTGATGTCCAGGTACTTCCAATCCGTGGTGTTGCCCACCGCCCGCCCGGAAAACGCCTGCAGGTTGGCATGGCCTTGGCTGTCCATCCAGCGCGACAAGCCATCCTTCATTTCTTCAACGATGCGAAACCCATGCAGCATCGCCGCCGTGCACACCTGCACCGCGCCGCAGCCCAGAGCGACGAATTCCGCGGCGTCGCGCCAGGTGCCGATACCGCCGATGCCGCAGATCGGCAGGCCGTTGGTCTGTGGGTCACGGGCGATTTCGGCGACCATGTTCAGTGCAATCGGCTTGACCGCCGAGCCGCAATAACCGCCATGGGTGCTCTGGGTACCGACCACCGGCAGCGCGACCATGCGCTCCAGGTCCACGCTGGTGATGGAGTTGATGGTGTTGATCAGCGACACCGCATCGGCGCCGCCGCGATAGGCCGCCCGCGCCGCCACGCGGATGTCGGTGATGTTCGGCGTGAGCTTGACGATCACCGGCAGCGAACAATACGTCTTGCACCAGCGCGTCACTTGCTCCACGTACTCCGGCACCTGGCCGACGGCAGCGCCCATGCCCCGTTCGGGCATGCCGTGAGGGCAGCCGAAGTTCAGCTCGATGCCGTCGCAGCCGGTAGCCTCCACCAAGGGCAGGATGTTTTTCCAGGACGCTTCGACACAAGGCACCATGAGCGAGACGATCAGTGCGCGGTCCGGCCAGTCCTTTTTCACCTGGGTGATTTCCCGCAGGTTGATCTCCAGGGAACGGTCGGTGATCAGTTCGATATTGTTGATGCCCAGCACTTCGCGGTTGGCGCCATAGTGCGCGGAGTAACGCGACGACACGTTCACCGCCGCCGGATCTTCCCCCAGGGTTTTCCACACGACGCCACCCCAGCCGGCCTCGAAGGCGCGCACCACGTTGTAGGCTTTGTCGGTGGGCGGCGCGGAGGCCAGCCAGAACGGATTGGGCGCTTTGATACCGGCGAATACAATCGAGAGATCGGCCATTACGCAGCCTCCACAGTCAGCATGAGTTGGGCATGCATGGCTTCGGCGGCCCGCTTGCCATGTTGTACCGCCTGAACGGTGAGGTCCTGGCCGAGGCTGACGCAATCGCCGCCGGCATACACCCCTGGGATGCTGGTGCGCAGTTGCTCATCGACGAAGATGCGCTCGCCGACGCGATGCAGTTGCTGGGCCAGCGGATCGTGCAGGGCGTCGTTGTCGAAGCCTTGCCCGATCGCCTTGAAGATCGCGTCGGCGGCCAGTTCGAAGGTTTCCCCGGTAGGCAGCAGGCGACCGTTTTCCAGGCGGGTGCGGGCAAAGCGCATGCCGCGTACGCGGCCTTGGTCATCGAGCAGGACCTCGTCGGGTTGGGCCCAGGTCAACAGCCGTACTTGATTGGCCTTGGCGATGTCCTGTTCGTGGTGGGTTGCGCCCATGTCGGCCAGGCCACGGCGGTATACCAGGTTGACATCGCGGGCACCGAGGCGGGCCATCTGCACGGCCATGTCGATGGCGGTGTTGCCGGCGCCGAGCACGATGCAGCGGTCGGCCAGGGGCAGTTGGCTGAGGTCATCGGCCTGGCGCAGTTCGCGGATATAGTCGGTGGCGGCGAGCAGGCCGGGGGCGTCCTCAAAGGGCAGGCCCAGTTGTTTGCTGGCAGCGAGACCCAGGCCGAGGAACACCGAATCGAATTGCTGGTGCAGTTCGCTCAAGGTCAGGTTGTCGCCCAGGCGCTGGCCGTGGCGAACCTCGATGCCGCCAATCTGCAGGAGGAAATCCAGTTCCTTCTGGGCGAAGTCGTCCACCAGTTTGTATTTGGCGATTCCGTATTCATTCAGTCCGCCGGCTTTTTCCCGCGCTTCGAAAATCACCACGTCATGACCGTGCAAGGCGGCGCGGTGAGCGCAGGCCAAACCGGCAGGCCCGGCACCGACCACGGCGATGCGCTTGCCAGTGGGCGCGGCGCGTTGGAACGGGTGTTCGCTGAAGTGCGCGTTGTCGATGGCATAGCGTTGCAACAGGCCGATCAGCACGGGGGCGCATTCTTCGGCGTTATTGCGTACGCACGCTTGCTGGCAAAGGATTTCCGTCGGACACACCCGTGCGCAACTGCCACCGAGGATGTTGGCCGAGAGGATCTTCTGCGCGGCCCCTTGCACGTTCTCGGTGTGGATATTGCGGATGAACGAAGGGATGTCGATCTCGCTGGGGCACGCATTCACACAAGGCGCGTCGTAGCAGTACAGGCAGCGCGAGGCTTCCAGTTGGGCCTGGCGGGCGTTGAGGGGCGGTGCCAGGTCGGTGAACTGGCTGGCGAGGGTGGCCCCGTCTTCGCGGGGGTGGGGGAGGTGGGTCAGGGTCTGGATCACGGTGTTGGCCTCACGGTTCTGTGCCTCTGCCGGGCACTGGTTATTTGTGGCCTGGGCTGGCCTCATCGCAGGCAAGCCAGCTCCCACATTTGAATGTGTTCACAGGTCGAAAATGGGGGGCTCCCCAAAGCGGTCTCAGCGGTTCACGGCCACTGGCTTGCAAAGCGCTGCCCGCTTGCTCAACTGCTCGAACACCGAGGGATACGCCGGCCGCTGCACATACCGCCCGGCCCCTCGCTCGGCGCGCAGGTCACCATCGGCCCACACCAGCTTGCCCTGGCTGATGGTGTGGCTGGGCACGCCGCGCACGGTCTTGCCTTCGAAAATGTTGAAGTCCACCTGCTGATGGTGGGTCTTGGCGGAAATGGTCCGCGTGCCCTCGGGGTCCCATAGCACCAGGTCGGCATCGGCGCCTACGCGTATCGCGCCTTTGCGTGGGTAGAGGTTGAAGATCTTCGCGGTGTTGGTGGAGGTGAGCGCGACAAATTCCTGCATCGACAAACGCCCGGTATTGACGCCTTCGTGCCACAGCAGCGCCATGCGGTCTTCAATGCCGGCGGTACCGTTGGGGATCTTGCTGAAGTCGTCACGCCCGGCGGCTTTTTGCTCGGCGCAGAAACAGCAGTGGTCGGTGGCGGTGGTGTGCAGGTTGCCCGCTTGCAGGCCGTGCCACAGCGCCTCTTGGTGCCCGCGTGGGCGGAATGGCGGGCTCATCACATAGCCGGCGGCGGTCTGCCAGTCGGGGTGTTGGTACACGCTGTCATCGAGCAACAGGTGGCCGGCGAGCACTTCACCGTACACCGCCTGGCCCTTGCCCCGGGCATAGGTGATTTCATCCAGGGCTTCCTTCGTCGACACATGCACCAGGTACAGCGGCGTGCCGATGGTCTCGGCAATCCGGATGGCACGGCTGGCCGCTTCGCCTTCCACCTGGGACGGGCGCGACAGCGGATGGGCTTCCGGCCCGGTGATGCCCTGGGCCATCAGCTTGCGTTGCAGGTGGTACACCAGCTCGCCATTTTCGGCATGCACCGTGGGCACCGCGCCGAGTTCCAGGCAGCGTTCGAAACTGGCGACCAAGGTGTCATCGGCAGCCATGATCGCGTTCTTGTAGGCCATGAAATGCTTGAAGCTGTTGATGCCGTGATGGCTGACCAGCTCGGCCATTTCCTCGCGTACCTGCTCGCTCCACCAAGTGATCGCTACATGAAACCCGTAGTCGGCGGCAGACTTTTCGGCCCAGCCGCGCCACTGGTGGAAAGCTTCCATCAGCGATTGCTGTGGGTTGGGAATCACGAAGTCGATGATCGACGTGGTACCACCGGCCAAGCCTGCCGCCGTGCCACTGAAAAAGTCTTCACTGGCCACGGTGCCCATGAAGGGCAGTTGCATATGGGTATGGGGGTCAATGCCGCCTGGCATCAAGTATTGGCCGCTGCCATCGAGTATTTCGCAGCCTGTGGGAATATCCAGATTCGTGCCAATGGCGCGAATTAGACCCTCTGCGCATAACACATCGGCGCGGTAACTTTCATCATGGGTAATAACGGTGGCGCCACGGATCAACAGCGACATGTCGAGTTCCTCACAGGCTTGACCGGCTTGTGCCAGTTCTAAGTTTTGTAATACTGCGTACCGAGGGTCGGTTAATTCCTGTCATCGGTGACAGGAATAGAAACTAGCCCGAGTTTTTCGAATGAGCAAGAAGATTTTAATCAAACCTTTAAAGTTTTTATCTAGTTGATTTATAAGATAAAAATACTATTTTCACCAAAATGAAGCACGCCCACCCTGTTTTGACGCACTTGACAGGTTCTTGATCTGATCAATATTTCTTATTGCAAATCAGGCGCTTGAGATATGCCGCTTGACGGCGTCGAGAAATAAAAATAATTGTGATGCACCAGTTTGAGACCTGCAGGTTCTGGCAACTTGCGTATTGTTTAGCCTGACGCGTGCGGCAAGTAGCGTAGGCTCAATTGGAAAGCTGATAAACATCAGCAAGTTATACAAGCGGTGCGGGTTCAGAGGCGGTTGTCGGCACGGTTATTGAGTGCACGGGCAGTTGGCCGGAACCCTGGATGTCATGTTGTTGATGCGGTACTCCGGCCACCTGAACCTAGCGTGCAGGTGAGCAACAATAATTTAAAAAAACCGTGGAGCGGCCATGCAACAGAACAGATCGCAAGTCATCGAGCGCAACGGCCTGTACGAACTCGACGCCGGCCCCGACGTCCTCGACAGCCCTCGCTACAACCACGACATGGCGCCTACCAAAGTGCACGAGCGCACCTGGAACAAATGGCACATCACTGCGCTGTGGGTCGGCATGTCGATCTGCGTGCCCACCTACACGCTGGGTGGGGTGCTCACGGCGTATTTCGGGCTGTCGGTGGGGGAGGCGCTGATGGCGATCCTGCTGGCCAATATCGTGGTGTTGATCCCGCTGACCCTCAACGCGTTTCCCGGCACCAAGTACGGCATTCCGTTTCCGGTGCTGTTGCGTTCGTCCTTTGGCATCCTCGGCTCCAACGTACCGTGTCTGATCCGCGCGCTGGTGGCCTGCGGCTGGTTTGGTATCCAGACGATGTTCGGCGGGCTGGCGATCCACCTGTTCCTGGGCTCGATTTTCGACGGCTGGAAAGCCCTCGGAGGTACCGGTGAGGTGATCGGTTTCATGCTGTTCTGGTGCTTGAACCTGTGGGTGGTGCTGCGTGGCGCCGAGTCGATCAAGCGTCTGGAAACCTTGTCGGCGCCGCTGTTGGTCGCCGTAGGAGTTGGTCTGCTGGTATGGGCGATGCCGAACGTGTCCCTCAGCGAGCTGATGGCTATTCCACCCAAGCGCCCCGAAGGCGCCAGCCTCACCGGTTACTTCATGGCGGGGCTTACGGCGATGGTGGGCTTCTGGGCCACCTTGTCACTGAACATTCCCGACTTCAGCCGCTACGCCAAGAGCCAGAAAGACCAGATTCTGGGGCAGATCTTCGGCTTGCCGCTGACCATGTTCCTGTTCGCCGCCCTCGGCGTGGTCATGACCGCCGCCTCGGTGAAACTAGTGGGGGTGAGCGTCTCCGATCCGGTGAGCCTGATTGGTCATATCCAGAGCCCGGTGTGGGTGGCCATCGCCATGGCGCTGATCATCGTCGCCACCTTGTCCACCAACACTGCGGCGAACATCGTCTCACCCACCAACGACTTCCAGAACATCGCGCCCAAGCTGATCAACCGCACCACGGCGGTGATCCTCACCGGCCTGGTAGGGCTGGCGTTGATGGCCCATGAACTGCTGAAAAAACTCGGGCTGATTGTCTCGGACGTCAGCCTGGAAACCGTGTACTCCAATTGGTTACTGGGCTATTCAAGCCTGCTGGGGCCGATTGCCGGGATCATGGTGGTGGACTATTTCATCACCCGCAGACAACAGTTGGACCTGGCCGGCCTATACCGCGACGACGTGTACCCGGCCTGGAACTGGAGCGGCTTTATCGCCTTTGGCGTACCGGTGGTGCTGACGCTGCTGTCGCTGGGCAGCGACGCGTTCAGCTGGTTTTACAGCTATGGCTGGTTCACCGGCTCGGCGTTGGGCGGGGTGTTGTATTACGGGCTCAATGCCAAGCGCGCTAGCACTCCACTCACCGCCAAATCCCCGTTGTAAACACGGTCCAGGTGGGAGCTGGCTTGCCTGCGATAGCGGACTATCAGTTAAAGCCGTGTCGCCTGACACACCGCTATCGCAGGCAAGCCAGCTCCCACACTTGACCGCGTTAATTCATAAGAACCTGTAGCCTGAGGAGACCCCCATGAACGCTGCCCTCGACGTTCTGCAATCGACCCATCAGCACATCAACCGCGACCGTCTGTGGCAGTCGCTGATGGACCTGGCCAAACTCGGCGCCACCCCCAAAGGCGGAGTGTGTCGCCTGGCCCTTACCGACCTCGACCGCAAGGCTCGCGATCTCTTCGTGCAGTGGTGTGAAGCGGCGGGTTGCACCGTGACCATCGACGGCATCGGCAATATCTTTGCGCGCCGTCCCGGTCGCAATCCCGATCTGCCACCGGTGATGACCGGCAGCCATATCGACACCCAGCCCACCGGCGGCAAGTTCGACGGTTGCTTCGGCGTGCTGGCCGGTGTGGAAGTGCTGCGCACCCTCAACGATCTGAATGTGGAAACCGAGGCGCCGCTGGAAGTGGTGGTGTGGACCAACGAAGAAGGCTCGCGTTTCCCGCCGTGCATGATGGGCTCAGGGGTGTTTGCCGAGAAGTTCAGCCTGGCCGATACCCTGGCCAAGGTCGATACGGACGGCATCAGCGTGGGGGATGCGTTGAACGCGATTGGTTATGCCGGAACACGGTCGGTCAGCGGGCATAAGGTCGGCGCGTATTTCGAGGCCCATATCGAACAAGGGCCGATTCTGGAGGATGAACAAAAAACCATCGGCGTGGTGCTCGGCGCCCTCGGGCAAAAGTGGTTTGACTTGAAGCTGCGCGGTGTTGAAGCCCATGCCGGCCCTACACCCATGCACTTGCGCAAGGATGCCCTGGTAGGCGCGGCAGCCGTGGTGGCCGCCGTGAACGCTGCGGCATTGGCGCACCAGCCCCATGCATGCGGCACGGTGGGGTGCCTGCAAGCGTATCCGGGATCGCGCAACGTGATTCCCGGTGAGGTGCGCATGACCCTGGATTTTCGTCACTTGGAACCGGCACGGCTGGACTCGATGATTGCCCAGGTGCGTCAGGTGATCGAGGACACCTGCGCCAAACATGGCTTGAGTTTCGACATGCAGCCCACGGCGGACTTTCCGCCGCTGTACTTCGACAAAGGCTGTGTGGAGGCGGTGCGCGATGCCGCCAATGGCTTGGGCTTGTCGAACATGGACATCGTCAGCGGGGCAGGGCACGACGCGATCTTCGTGGCTGAGCTGGGCCCGGCGGGGATGATCTTTGTACCGTGTGAAGGCGGCATCAGCCACAACGAAATCGAAAATGCCGCGCCGGATGACTTGGCGGCAGGGTGTGCGGTGTTGTTGCGCGCCATGGTAGCCGCTTCAGCAGCCATCGCCAGCGGCAAGTTAGCCGCCTGAACTGATCGTTCCCAGGCTCCGCGTGGGAACGATCATTAGCAGGCTATTAACCCGGCTGCCAGCCGCCGCCGAGTGCGGTCAAAAGTCCCACGCTCGCCTGCAACTGCCGGGTCTGCACCGCCTGCAACGTTCTCTGTGCCTGCAACGCGGCGGTTTGGGCGGTGACCACGTCCAGGTAACTCACCGCCCCGGCCTGATAGCTGTTCATCGCCAAGGCCTGGGTATGTTGCGCCGCCTCTGCGGCCGCTTGCTCGTCCTCGGCTTGCTGCTGCAAATCCCGCAGTTGTGCGAGGTTATCTTCCACCTCGCGCACGGCTTTCAATACGTGGCTACGGTACTGTGCCGAGGCTTCCTCGAATTCGGCCTTGGCCTGGCGCTCGTTGGCGCTCAAGCGTCCGCCATCGAAGATCGGCAGGTTCATCAGCGGCCCCAGTGCCCAATACCGGTTGCCGGCGGACAGCAGGTTGCCAACGCCTTGGGTCTGCCCGCCCAGCACACCGGTCAAACTGAAATCCGGGAACCACGCCGCCTTGGCCACGCCGATCGTTGCGTTGGCCGCAAACACACGACGTTCAGCTGCGGCAATGTCTGGACGACGCTGCAGCAAGTGGCTGGGCAACTGCGCCGGAATGCCTGGCAACGCCATTAACTGCGGGCTGGGCGGCAATGAAAAATCACTGGCCGTCACGCCCACCAATTCGCCGATGGCATGCTCGGCGAGGTTGCGCTGGCCACGCACTTCGTCCAGCTGCGCCCTGGCTTCGGCCAGTTGGTTTTGCGCGCGGGTCAGGTCCAGTTCGGACGCAATCTGGCCTTCATAACGGCTGCGGGTCAGTTGCAACGCTTGGCTGAAGTCCTGCAACGACGTGTTGAGGATTCGGCCCTGTGCATCCAGCCCATTGAGCTGCACATAAAGGCTCGCCAACTGCTGTTGCAGGCTCAGGCGCACCACCGCCAGATCATCAAAGGACGCTTGCGCCTGGGCATCGCCCGCAGCGACCTGGTTGCGGATTCTGCCCCACAGATCGAGGTCGTAACCCAGGGAGAACCCAGCGGTATCGCTGTTGTACACCGACGGCTGTGTAGTGCCGCGTAGCGGTCGTGAATCCGATTGACGTTGGCGCAGCGGTTGCGCGCTGGCGGTGATTTGCGGGAAAAGGCCCGCGTGCAGTTGACTGGCGTAGGCCTGGGACGCATCGAAATGCGCCAGCGCCGCGGCCAGGTCCGGGTTGGCCTTGAGCAGTTGCTGTTGCAGCGCGTTCAGGCGCGAATCGTTGTAAAGCTGCCACCACTGGGGCGCCAGTTGATCCGACGGTTGCGCGCTGTGCCAGGGGCCATCGCTGGTTTGTTCGCGGTAGTGGGCGGGCAGGTCAATCGACGGCACCGTATAGGTGGGCGCCATCGAGCAACCCTGCAACGCCAGTACCATCAGTGCCGCCAGCGGCTTAAGCCTTGGGCGCATGCGCACCTCCCGAGGCGTCGGCCAGTTGCACCGGGTCGCCTTCGCGCAGGGCGTCGGGCGGGTTGTCGATGATGCGGTCAGCAGGCTTCAGGCCTTGGTCGATCACCAGGCGCTCGCCGAGGTCCAGGCCAATATGAATGTCTTGCAGGTGCACATGGTTGCGACCGTCCAGTACCGCAACCTGGGTGCCCTGGGCGCGGAAGATCAAGGCGCTGGCCGGGATGCTCACGCCATGGGTATCGGCCGGAATCGGCAGGGTGACTTCGGCGTAATCGCCTGGCAGCAGTTCGCCGTTGGGGTTGTCGGCAACGAACTGGGCGAGCAGGGTGCCAGAGCGGCGGTCGATGGCAGTGGAGTCACCGATCAGGCGTGCCTTGAAGTGCTCACCGGGGTGCTCAGGGACGGTCAGTTCGGCCTCAAGGCCCATATGAATGACCGCTGCATAGTTCTGCGGCACCGGCACGTACAAGCGCAATTGGTGGGTGTCGGCAATGTTGAACAGTTCCGGATCGCTGGCGTTATCGGCCTTGATCAACTGGCCGATGTCCGTGTTGCGGGCGGTGATGGTGCCAGCGAATGGCGCTCGAAGGGTCTTGTAGCTTTCCAGGGCGCACAGTCGTGCGTAGTCCGCTGCCGCGGCTTCGGTGTTGGCCTTGGCGGCTGCAGCGTTGGAGGTTTTCTCATCGGCGTCCTGGCGCGATACCGAATGGCTGGCCAGCAGGTTTTGCCAGCGGGTCGCCGTGGTGGCTGCCAGGCGTGCATTGGCTTGTTGCTGGATCAGGCGGGCATGGGCCTGGGCCAGTTGTTGGTCGAGGTCTGGGCTGTCGATCTCGGCGAGGATTTGCCCGGCCTTGACCTGGGCACCGATGTCGACTTTCCAGTCCTTCAAGTAGCCGCTGACCCGCGCATGGATCGCCGCTTTGCTCCATGCGTCCAGGTGGGCGGGCAGGCGCAGGGTGTCACCGCCGGCGTTTGGCTTGGGTTGGAACACCATTACCTGCGGGACGGCGGCGGCTTCGGTCCAGGCGGTGACCGACTGCTCGTGCAGCGTACGCGCGTGCAGGCCGCTGGCGACTAACAGGGCAGCCAACGTCAGGCCACCGACACCCAGGAGCATCAGACGCTTGCGCGAGGGTTTTTGATCAGGCGACATGGGGCGTTTCTCCAGCAGTTGCGCGAGTAGGATGACGACCGTGGACCAGGCTGAAGACCACGGGAACAAACAACAAAGTGGCGATGGTGGCGAAGACCAGGCCACCGATGACCGCCCGGCCGAGCGGGGCGTTCTGCTCCTCGGAAATGGCCAGGGGCAGCATGCCGATGATCATTGCCAGGGCAGTCATGCACACCGGGCGAAAGCGCGTATAGCCGGCTTCCAGCGCGGCTTTCAACGCATCGCCATGTTCGGCCAGGCGCTCACGGCAGAAGCTCACCACCAGGATCGAGTTGGCGGTGGCCACGCCCATGCACAAGATGGCGCCGGTGAGTGCCGGGACCGATAACGATGTGCTGCTGAGGAACAGCATCCACACGATGCCCGCCAATGCTGCCGGTAACGCCGTGATGATCACAAAGGGGTCGGCCCATGACTGGAAGTTGACCACGATCAGCAAGTAGATCAGCACCACCGCGCCGAGCAGTCCGAAGCTCAAACCACTGAACGCCTCATGCAGCGCATCGATCTGCCCGTGCAGGCTGATGGTCGCGCCTTTGGGGCGCATGGACGCAGTGTCATCCAGCACCTTTTGCACATCACGGGCAACGCCGCCCAGATCGCGGCCTTGCACGTTGGCGTACAGGTCCAGGGTAGGCTCGATGTTGTAGTGGGTCACAACGGCAGGGCTCTGGACGCGGGAGATGGTTGCCACGCCGCCGAGAATTTGCGCCTGCCCATCGGCACCGGTCACTGGCAGCGCTTCCAGGGACGGCAGGCTGTCGAGGCGGTATTGCGGGGTGGCGGCGACGATGGAGTAAGACACGCCGTTGGCCGGGTTGAGCCAGAAGGTCGGCGAGGTTTGCGAGCTGCCGGCGAGGGAGGCGACCATGCTGTTGGTGACGTCACGCTCGGTGATGCCCAGGCCATTGGCGCGCATACGGTCCACGTTTACTTGCAGTGAGGGGTAGCCGGTGGACTGCTGGATCCGCAGGTCGGCAATCCCCGGTACATGTTGCAAGCGCCGTTCAAGCTCGACGGCATAGGCGCGGTTTTCCGCGTCATTGCGCCCGGAGATTTTGACGTCCAGAGGGGCGGGAGCGCCGAAGTTGAGGATCTGGCTGCTGATGTCGGCGGGCAGGAACGCAAAGTGGCTGCCGGGGAAACTTTGCGGCAGGGCTTCACGCAGTTTTTTCACATAGTCGGCGGTGGGCGCGTGGTGCGTTTTCAAGCTGACTTGAATATCGCCATCCTGCGGGCCGATGGTGCCGCTGCTGCTGTAGGCCATGTCGATGCCGCTGAGCGGAATGCCAATATTGTCGACGATGGTGTCCAGTTCTTCGGCGGGGATGACCTCGCGGATCCGTGCTTCGATGCGATCGAACGCCGCGGCGCTTTCTTCGATGCGCGTGCCCAGTGGCAAGCGCACATGCAGGGCCAAGGCACCCGCATCGGTGGCCGGGAAAAAGTCCTGGCCCAGGCTCGGCAACAGCAGGAACGACGCGAGTACGCAGGCCAGGAACCCGACAATGAAGCGCTTGCGTGCGCCCAGCGCCAGCGTCAGCAGGCCATGGTAGGTGTCGCGGATAGTGGAAAAGTGCCGTTCGAATCCCTGTTGAAAATTCAGCACCGATTGCAGCAACGCATTGCGCGGCCTCAAGTGCTGTTCACCCTCGTGGTGATTGATGAATGCATCTTCCGGATGATGCCCCGCGCCTGCCTCCGGCCTATGTGGTTTGAGCAAATACATCGCCAGCGTCGGCACCAGGGTACGCGAGAGAATGAACGAACTGGCCATGGCAAAGATCACCGCCAGCGCCATTGGCCGGAACAGGTAACCGGCGATGCCTTGCAGCAAAAACATCGGTACGAACACGATGCAGATGCACAACAGCGAGACGAACGCCGGGCCGACGATTTGCGCGGCGCCGTCGAGAATCGCGGCCTTCACCGCCTTGCCTTGCTCCAGGTGCCAGTTGATGTTTTCGATGGTCACCGTGGCGTCGTCCACCAGGATGCCCACCGCCAACGCCAGCCCGCCCAACGTCATCACGTTGAGGGTTTGCCCGCTGACGGCCAACAGCGCGATGGCCGACAGCACTGCCAGGGGAATCGACGCGGCGATGATCAAGGTCGAGCGCCAACTGCCGAGAAACAGCAGAATCATCGCACTGGTGAGCAGTGCGGCAATGATGCCTTCCTGGGCCACGCTGCCCACCGACTGCTTGACGAACACCGAGGCATCGCCCAGCAGCGAGGTTTTCAGCGACGGTGGCAAGGTTTCGTTGATGCGCGGCAGCATCTGCCGGATACCGTCGATGATCGAAAGCGTGGAAATGCTGCCGTTTTTCAGCGCCGGCATCAGCACGGCGCGATGGCCGTCGACCCGCACGATATTGGTTTGCGGTGGTGAACCGTCGCGCACATGGGCCACTTGGCCGATGGTGATCAGCGCACCGTCGACGGTCTTGATCGGCAAGTCGTTGAGCTCATCAATCGCCTTGGGGCTGTTGTTGAGCAGGATCGTGTATTCGTTGGGGCCGAGCTTGGCGGTGCCCACCGGGATGATCTGGTTCTGCAGCGCCAGGGCGTTGCCCACGTCCTGGGCCGACAAGCCTTTGGCGGCCAGGGCTTGAGGGTCGAGGTCGAGGGTGATCTGCCGTTGCTTGCCACCCATTGGCGTGGGCATGGCCAGGCCGGGCAGGGCGCTCAAGGGCAGGCGGACATTGTTCTGCACCAGATCGCGAATTTTGGCTTCCGACAGGCTGGGGCTGGAGAACGCCATTTGCAGGATCGGCACCGTGGAGGCGCTGTAATTGAGGATCAGCGGCGGGGTGATGCCCGGTGGCATTTGCTTGAGCACGGTTTGTGACACCGCCGTGACCTGGGCATTGGCGGTACGGATATCGACGCCAGGCTGGAAGAAGATCTTGACGATGCCCATGCCGGGCAACGATTGCGACTCGATATGTTCGATGTCGTTGACGGTGGTGCTCAGGGAGCGTTCGTAGGTGTAGATCACCCGGCCGGCCATGGCGTCCGGAGACAGGCCGTTGTACTGCCACACCACGGCGACCACCGGAATGCCGATATCGGGAAAAACATCCGTGGGCGTACGCAGGGCCGCCATCGGCCCGATGATGCAGATGAATATAGCCAGCACGATGAAGGTGTACGGCTTGTGCAGTGCGGTCTTTACCAGCCCGAGCATGCGTGAGTCTCCGAGAAGAGCAGGATTGCAAACCCCGGCAGTCTTGACCGACCCACCTAACACGCACCTTTCAGCCAGGTGAAGGAAGTTTTAGTCAAGGGCTGAAGATACTTTCATAGGGATTCATTTGTTCCAGGAAGGGCGGCTCATCAAGCTTGTCAGCCATCGGATACGAGCTTTTCATTCATGCCCTTTGGAGCCCTGTCATGTCACTCAAACCACTGTTGTTAGTTCCCGTCCTTGGCTTTGTCTGTTTACTGTCGGCCTGCGCCGGCCCGATCCCCAAGGCGGACCCCAGCGAAGCCTGGATCGGCTTGCAGGAAGAAGCGCCGAATGACCTGATGGCCGAGCGTGTCGATGGCAAGCGGGTGGACGATGGGCGCTATTTTGAGGTGACCCCGGGGGACCATCGCCTGGACGTGACTTTATTTGAAGACGAGCCGGGTGATGACAACCAGCAGGACTGCCAGGGCCGCATCGAGTACAAGCATTTCAAGGCAGGTGAGCACTACACCCTGGTGGAGTCGAGCCTGGGCACCACGGTGCGCGCGTCCCTTGAGGACGGCCACGGCAAGGAAATTGCCGCGACCCAGGACTTCAATTGCATGCCTGGCTAGGCGTGATGCGCCGTCGCCTTGTGCGGTTTTGCGGGTGCAGCAGGTTTGACGTGGGGGTGATGATGCCGGCGCGTCACGCGCATGACTCCCCACAGCATGGCGGCGGCGACGGCCAGCCAACCACAGATCAACAGGAAAATCGTTGTCGCAAGGCTCATTCGGGCCTCCTTTCGCCCACTTGGGGCACACACAGTCTTCTCAATGGACAGTCTAGTCAGCTGGCGGTTGCCTGCTATTGACCAATGGTCGAGTCGGTCCAACTTCTTTGCTCTATCAGCGCCGCTTTACTGAGCCAGTGGGCTATACCGGCGGGGCGGGGCGCCCTATGATCGGAGGCCTTTACCGGCAGTTGATCAAGAGAGTGAAAAAATTGCGCTTACGGTCGAACCTTAAAACCTCCTTGCTGCTCGCCGCTGCCCTTGGGCTGGCGGCCTGTGCCAGCAGCACACCATCGAAACTGCCAGGCTTGCCGGAGCGCGTTGAACTCACTGGCGTGCCGACCTTTCGCAGCGAGGCTTATCAGAGCGGTCCTACGGCACTTGCCAGCATGCTGTCGCAACAAGGCATTGTCATGACACCGGGTTTGCTTGATAAACCGCTGCACCTGCCCGGAGCCGAGGCGGACCTTGAGCGCAACATGCAAGTGCTGGCACGTGAATACGGGCTGATGGTGTATCCACTGGAGGCCAAGCTGACCGCCGTGCTGGCGCAGGTGGCGGCGGGTTACCCAGTGATGGCGCGGATCAACGCCAGTTATTGGTCCGGGGCGCGCTATGTCGTGGTGGTGGGGTTCAACCAACAGAAGAGTACGGTGCTGTTGCGCTCTGGCAACGAGCGCCGGCTGATCATGAGCTTCAGCGACTTCGAGTCGGCGTGGGCGAGCGCGGGCCATTGGGCCATTCTGACCCAGCGCCCGAGCCAGTTGCCGGCCAATGTGGACGTGCAGCGCTGGCGCGATGCGGCCAATGCCACGGCGCAGGCGGGGCAGGAGCAAGCGGCGGCCCAAGCGCTCAAGGTGTTGGCAGAGAAGAAGTGAAGCTCAAATAATGTGGAAGCGGGCTTGCTCGCCCCCACACTAAAATCGTTGCTTATCGACGTACTTCCGTAGCGGTCGCTCGGTTCTTGAGGTTTTTATCGGCCTTGTAACGCAGCGCTACATCCGGCACTGCGCCGCCTTTGCCGGTCTCGACCCAGCTACGAATACGGCTGGCATCGGCAAAATGGGTGAACTTGCCAAAGGCATCCAGGATCACCAGCGACACCGGGCGATTGCCCATGCTCGTCACCAACACCAGGCAATGGCCGGCCTGGTTGGTGAAGCCGGTCTTGGTCAGCTTGATATCCCAGTTGGCGCGGTTGATCAGATGGTCGGTGTTGGAGAAGCCCAAGGTGTAATTAGGCTTGCGGAACGACACGGTCTTTTCCTTGGTGGTGCTCAACTGGCTCAGCATCGGAAACTTGCGCGCATAGGCCAGCAGCTTGCTCAGGTCGCGAGCGGTCGACACGTTATGGATCGACAGGCCGGTGGGCTCCACGTAGTGGGTGCTGGTCATGCCCAGGGATTTGGCCTTGGCGTTCATCGCGGCAATGAAGGCCGCATAACCACCTGGATAGTGGTGGGCGAGGCTGGCGGCGGCGCGGTTTTCCGAAGACATCAGCGCGATCAGCAGCATTTCCTTACGTGGCATCTGGCTGCCGATCTTCACCCGGGAGAACACGCCTTTCATCTCGGGCGTGTCGGTGATGTTGATGTCGATGTACTCGTCCATATTCTGCTTGGCTTCGAGGACGATCAGGCCAGTCATCAGCTTGCTCACCGAGGCGATAGGTACCACCACGTCAGGGTTGCTGGAATAAATGACTTTATTGGTCTGCAAGTCGACCAGCATGGCGCTGCCGGAGGCGATCTGCAGCTTGGAGGCGTCACGCGGGGCCAGGGTGGATTCGGCAGCGTGGGCGAAGGTGCCTGTTATCGCAAAAAACAGGCTGACAATAGAAAGACGAATTTTCACGCGGATGAACTCGCTAAAAAGTAAGGAAATGCCGTTGTAGAACGGGTCTTAAGACAAATGACGTTACATTTTAGGAGTATGGATGAAGAACTGTCGAATGTTCTTCTAGAACCAGACGAAAGTGCCTAAAAAATAAGAAAAAACGGTTTTTTACGGGCAATAAAAAGCCCTGCGCTAAGGCAGGGCTTTTTCATCACCTCTGGTTATTAACCGTGCAGCGTTTCCGCTGCATATAAGGTGTTTTCCAGCAAGCAGGCCCGGGTCATCGGCCCGACACCGCCAGGGACCGGCGTGATCCAGCCTGCTCGGGGCAGGGCGGTTTCATACACCACGTCGCCCACCAACTTGCCGTCTTCCTGGCGGTTGATACCCACGTCAATAACGATGGCGCCTTCCTTGATCCACTCACCCTTGACCAGGCCCGGCTTGCCGGCGGCGACTACTACCAGGTCGGCACGGCCGACGTGGCCGGCGAGGTCCCTGGTGAAGCGATGGGTGACGGTCACGGTGCAGCCGGCCAGCAGCAGTTCCATGGCCATCGGGCGACCAACGATGTTCGATGCGCCCACCACCACAGCGTCAAGGCCGTACAGGTCGACACCGGTGCTTTCCAGCAGCGTCATGATGCCTTTAGGCGTGCATGGGCGCAGCAGGGGAATGCGTTGAGCCAGGCGGCCGACGTTATAAGGGTGGAAACCGTCGACGTCCTTGTCCGGGCGGATGCGCTCCAGCAGCTTGGAGGCGTCCAGGTGCTCGGGCAGTGGCAGCTGCAGCAGGATGCCGTCCATGTCCGGATCATCGTTGAGGCTGTCAATCAGGTCGGTCAGGGCCTGTTGAGTGGTGTCCGAAGGCAAGTCGTAGGCCTTGGAAATAAAGCCGACCTCTTCACAGTCTTTACGCTTGTGCGAGACATAAACCTGAGAGGCAGGATCGCTGCCGACCAGGATCACCGCGAGGCCAGGCGTGCGCAGGCCTTGCTGGCTGCGCTCGGTGACTCGTTTGGCGATCTGCTGGCGCAGGCTGGCGGCGATTGATTTGCCGTCGATAAGTTGTGCAGTCATTACGCGTGATTAACCATCGAGAGGGGGAAGAAAAGTGCGCGCATTCTCGCATGCCAAGGCGCGAGGGCAAAGGCGCTTGGTCTGCAAATTGCCCTAACCCCTTAAATAAAATCAGTTTTTTTCAAAAAAGATTTGACGGGTTTCCAGGGCATCTATACTATTCGTCGCACTTGTCGGGCACAGCCTAGCACTGGTTAAGAAGGTCGAGCAGAATAGTTGTACTGCAAGGCTGGAAGCACTTAGTTTGTAATCCTCCAAGAGTACAGATTAATAAGGCGCCCGTAGCTCAGCTGGATAGAGCATCCGCCTTCTAAGCGGATGGTCGCAGGTTCGAGTCCTGCCGGGTGCGCCATTAGGCAGCTTTGGCACAAGTAGCGCTATATGGTGGGCGTAGCTCAGTTGGTAGAGCACGGGATTGTGACTCCCGTTGTCGAGGGTTCGATCCCCTTCGTCCACCCCATATTCTGAAAGGCGCCAGATTTAACAGTCTGGCGCCTTTGCTTTAAGAGCTTCAAGCGCGGATGTGGTGGAATTGGTAGACACACTGGATTTAGGTTCCAGCGCCGCGAGGCGTAAGAGTTCGAGTCTCTTCATCCGCACCAATTAAAGCTTTTCCCGGTCGTCAGGCGGGGCAGGGCTCAACAAAGAAGTGGTTTGGTTTCTTTGTTAACGCAATATGGTGGGCGTAGCTCAGTTGGTAGAGCACGGGATTGTGACTCCCGTTGTCGAGGGTTCGATCCCCTTCGTCCACCCCATATTCGAAAGGCGCCAGATTTAACAGTCTGGCGCCTTTTTTGGTTTTGGCGGTTTGAGATTGGGTGGTTGCAGGTGCTGGGCTGCCCCGGCAGGGCGTGTCGTCGTATTTATGTATCTCGATGATGCCGCGTTGCTTGCTCGCCTTGTTCGCAGGGCGGGCCGCCAGGGAGATGAATGGTTGTTCCTTCTATATATAGAGAGGGGCGGCGCAGAGCCCTGGCGCAATTTGGCTGTATTTGTCACCGGGGCGAGGTACTTCAGTGCTTTCGTACCGATAAATTGCCGGCTATTTTTCGCGGTGTTTTCAGTAGGGTGACTTCTTGAGTTTGACCCACTAGAATGCATGCCCTTGATTGGGGTCGGAAATGGCCGGCTAATGTCTGTGCAACGAGGAATATCCATGCAAGTTTCTGTTGAAAATACTACTGCTCTCGAGCGCCGCCTGAGCATCACTGTGCCGGCAGAGCGTATCGAGACTGCGGTCAACAAGCGTCTGCAGCAGACTGCCCAAAAGGCCAAGATCGCTGGTTTCCGTCCAGGCAAAGTGCCTATGAGCGAAATCAAGCGTCGTTTTGGTGCCGATGCGCGCCAGGAAGCTGTAGGTGACGTGATCCAGGCTTCCTTCTACGAAGCCGTTGTCGAGCAGAAGCTGAACCCGGCTGGCTCGCCTTCGATCGAGCCCAAGTCCCTGGAAGCGGGCAAGGACCTGGAATACGTTGCCGTATTCGAAGTGTTCCCGGAATTTGAAGTGGCCGGTTTCGACGGTATCGAAATCGAGCGTCTGAGCGCCGAAGTGGCTGATTCGGACCTGGACAACATGCTGGAAATCCTGCGCAAGCAGAACACTCGTTTCGAAGTGGCCGACCGTGCCGCCCAGAACGAAGACCAACTGAACATCGATTTCGTTGGCAAGGTTGACGGCGAAGTCTTCGCTGGCGGCTCCTCCAAGGGCACTCAGCTGGTGCTGGGTTCCAACCGCATGATCCCTGGTTTCGAAGACGGCCTGGTTGGCGCCAAAGCCGGCGAAGAGCGCGTTCTGAACCTGACTTTCCCTGCTGACTACCAGAACCTGGACCTGGCTGGCAAAGCCGCCGAGTTCACCGTTACCGTCAACAGCGTTTCCGAGCCTAAGCTGCCAGAGCTGAACGAAGAGTTCTTCGCCCAGTTCGGCATCAAGGAAACCGGCATCGAAGGCTTCCGCACCGAAGTTCGCAAGAACATGGAGCGTGAGCTGCGCCAGGCTATCAAGTCCAAGGTCAAGAACCAGGTCATGGATGGTCTGCTGGCCGCCAACCCGATCGAAGTGCCTAAGGCTCTGCTGTCCAACGAAGTGGATCGCCTGCGCGTTCAAGCGGTTCAGCAGTTTGGTGGCAACATCAAGCCTGACCAACTGCCGGCCGAGCTGTTCGAAGAGCAAGCCAAGCGCCGCGTTGTGCTGGGCCTGATCGTGGCCGAAGTGGTCAAGCAGTTCGACCTCAAGCCAGACGAAGACCGCGTTCGCGAAATGATCCAGGAAATGGCTTCGGCCTACCAGGAGCCTGAGCAGGTCGTGGCTTGGTACTACAAGAACGAGCAGCAGATGAACGAAGTACGTTCGGTTGTGCTGGAAGAACAAGTTGTGGATACTGTTCTGCAGAAGGCTAAGGTGACCGATAAAGCGGTCTCTTACGAAGAAGCAGTCAAACCGGCGGAAGCAGCACAAGCCGACTGATTGTCCAACTCGTTGGAAATTCAACCATAAGCCAGCCTCGCGCTGGCTTATGCGTTTTCAAGACATGACTATTTGGGAGTAACTGCAGAGCATGTTCCGTAATTCCTATATTCAGCAGAACTCTGATATCCAGGCCGCAGGCGGCCTGGTCCCGATGGTTGTCGAGCAGTCCGCTCGTGGCGAACGCGCCTACGACATCTACTCGCGCCTGCTCAAGGAGCGAGTGATCTTTCTGGTTGGCCCGGTAGAGGACTACATGGCCAACCTGATTTGTGCGCAATTGCTGTTCCTTGAAGCGGAAAACCCGGACAAGGACATCCATCTCTACATCAACTCACCGGGCGGTTCGGTGACTGCGGGCATGTCGATCTACGACACCATGCAGTTCATCAAGCCAAACGTGTCGACCACCTGTATTGGCCAGGCGTGCAGCATGGGCGCCTTCCTGCTGACCGCGGGTGCCGAAGGCAAGCGTTTCTGCCTGCCGAACTCGCGTGTGATGATTCACCAGCCACTGGGCGGTTTCCAGGGCCAGGCGTCGGACATCGAAATCCACGCCAAGGAAATCCTCTTCATTCGTGAGCGTCTCAACACGCTGATGGCCAAGCACAGCGGGCGCACCCTGGAAGAAATCGAGCGCGATACCAACCGTGACAATTTCATGAGCGCTGAAGCCGCCAAGGAATACGGGTTGATCGACGCAGTGATCGACAAGCGCCCCGCTTAATATAAGCCGCTCAAAATAGGGCTGGTCGGCATGTCCGACCACTGGCGGGCTTGAAAAAGCCCGCATAAGCCTTCATCTTGTGTTGCAAGCCTATCGGATTTGGATCGAACGAATGACTGACACCCGCAACGGCGAGGACAACGGCAAGCTGCTCTATTGCTCCTTCTGTGGCAAAAGCCAGCATGAAGTACGCAAATTGATTGCCGGCCCCTCGGTGTTTATCTGCGACGAATGCGTCGACCTGTGCAATGACATCATCCGTGAGGAGGTGCAGGAAGCCCAGGCCGAGAGCAGTGCGCATAAATTACCTTCGCCTAAAGAAATCAGCGGCATCCTTGACCAGTACGTCATTGGTCAAGAGCGTGCAAAGAAGGTTCTGGCCGTAGCGGTGTACAACCACTACAAGCGCTTGAACCAACGTGACAAGAAAGGTGACGAGGTTGAACTTGGCAAGAGCAACATCTTGCTGATCGGTCCTACAGGCTCGGGTAAAACCCTGCTTGCAGAAACCCTCGCTCGCCTGCTGAACGTTCCGTTCACCATCGCCGACGCCACCACCCTCACCGAGGCTGGCTACGTGGGTGAAGATGTCGAGAACATCATTCAGAAACTGCTGCAGAAGTGCGACTACGACGTAGAGAAGGCCCAGATGGGTATTGTCTACATCGACGAGATCGACAAGATCTCGCGCAAGTCGGACAACCCGTCGATCACCCGGGACGTTTCCGGTGAAGGCGTGCAGCAGGCCCTGTTGAAACTGATCGAAGGCACGGTCGCTTCCGTTCCGCCACAAGGCGGCCGCAAGCACCCGCAGCAGGAATTCCTTCAGGTTGATACGCGCAACATCCTGTTCATTTGTGGCGGTGCGTTCTCCGGTCTGGAGAAGGTGATTCAGCAGCGTTCCACCCGTGGCGGCATTGGTTTCAGTGCGGAAGTGCGTAGCAAGGAAGAAGGCAAGAAGGTGGGCGAGTCCCTGCGTGAAGTCGAGCCTGACGATCTGGTCAAGTTCGGTCTGATCCCGGAATTCGTTGGCCGTCTGCCGGTCCTGGCCACGTTGGACGAGTTGGATGAGGCGGCTTTGATCCAGATCCTCACCGAGCCGAAAAACGCCCTGACCAAGCAATACGGCAAATTGTTCGAGATGGAAGGTGTAGACCTCGAGTTCCGTACTGACGCGCTGAAATCGGTGGCCAAGCGGGCACTGGAGCGCAAGACCGGTGCACGTGGCCTGCGTTCTATTCTCGAGGGCGTGTTGCTCGACACCATGTACGAAATCCCCTCGCAGTCCGAGGTGAGTAAAGTGGTGATCGACGAAAGCGTGATCGAAGGCAAATCCAAGCCACTGTATATCTACGAAAACAGTGAGCCGGCTGCCAAGGCTGCACCCGACGCGTAAGCGTTCAGCAGTTGCGGTACAAGCAAGGGGCCTCTAGGGGCCCCTTGTTTTTTGGGGGCTTTTCTCGGAGCGGTGGTTAAATTCGCGTGTATTCATGCGTTTAACTACTGGCATTGAGCTTGTTTTTTTTGCATGTAACCCCCATCTTGGTTTCAAGCTTATTTTTGAACTGTCATAGAGGCGAAATCATGAAGACAACCATCGAATTGCCTCTCCTGCCGTTGCGTGATGTCGTCGTCTATCCGCACATGGTTATCCCGCTGTTCGTGGGGCGCGAGAAGTCTATCGAAGCCCTCGAGGCCGCGATGACGGGCGACAAGCAAATCCTGCTGTTGGCCCAGAAGAATCCTGCTGATGACGATCCGGGTGAAGATGCCCTGTATCGCGTCGGCACCATTGCCACTGTCCTGCAATTGCTCAAACTGCCCGATGGCACCGTCAAGGTGTTGGTCGAAGGTGAGCAGCGCGGCGCCGTAGAGCGTTTCATGGAAGTGGATGGCCACTTGCGTGCAGAAGTGGCGCTGATCGACGAAGTCGAAGCCCCGGAGCGTGAGTCCGAGGTGTTCGTGCGCAGCCTGCTCTCGCAGTTCGAGCAGTATGTGCAGTTGGGCAAGAAAGTTCCGGCTGAAGTCCTGTCGTCCCTCAACAGCATTGATGAGCCAAGCCGCCTGGTCGACACCATGGCCGCCCACATGGCGCTGAAGATCGAGCAGAAGCAAGACATCCTCGAAATCATCGACCTGTCGGCCCGTGTCGAACACGTGCTGGCGTTGCTGGATGGCGAAATCGACCTGCTACAGGTTGAGAAACGCATCCGTGGCCGTGTGAAGAAGCAGATGGAGCGTAGCCAGCGCGAGTACTATCTGAATGAGCAGATGAAGGCCATTCAGAAAGAACTCGGTGACGGCGAGGAAGGCCACAACGAAATCGAAGAGCTGAAGAAGCGTATCGATGCCGCTGGCCTGCCCAAAGACGCCCTGGCCAAGGCCACCGCGGAGCTGAACAAGCTCAAGCAGATGTCGCCGATGTCGGCCGAAGCCACCGTGGTGCGCTCGTATATCGACTGGTTGGTGCAAGTGCCGTGGAAAGCCCAGACCAAGGTGCGCCTGGACCTGGCCCGTGCTGAAGAGATCCTCGACGCTGACCATTACGGCCTGGAAGAGGTCAAGGAGCGCATCCTTGAGTACCTCGCCGTGCAAAAGCGTGTGAAAAAAATCCGCGGTCCGGTGCTGTGCCTGGTCGGGCCTCCAGGTGTGGGTAAAACATCCCTGGCGGAATCGATTGCCAGCGCGACTAACCGCAAGTTCGTGCGCATGGCCTTGGGTGGCGTGCGTGACGAAGCGGAAATCCGTGGTCATCGCCGTACCTACATCGGTTCGATGCCAGGAAGATTGATTCAAAAGATGACAAAAGTGGGGGTGCGCAACCCGCTGTTCCTGCTCGATGAAATCGACAAAATGGGCAGCGACATGCGTGGCGACCCGGCGTCGGCCTTGCTCGAAGTGCTTGATCCCGAGCAAAACCATAATTTCAACGACCATTACCTGGAAGTCGACTACGACTTGTCTGACGTAATGTTCTTGTGCACCTCCAACTCCATGAACATTCCGCCAGCCTTGCTGGATCGGATGGAGGTGATTCGTCTGCCGGGCTACACCGAAGACGAGAAGATCAACATCGCAGTCAAGTACCTGGCGCCCAAGCAGATTTCGGCCAACGGCCTGAAGAAGGGCGAGATCGAATTCGAGGTCGAGGCGATCCGTGACATCGTGCGCTACTACACCCGCGAGGCCGGTGTACGGGGCCTTGAGCGCCAGATCGCGAAGATCTGCCGCAAGGCGGTGAAGGAGCACGCGCTGGAAAAACGCTTCTCTGTGAAGGTAGTTGCCGATTCCCTGGAACACTTCCTGGGCGTGAAGAAATTCCGCTACGGCCTGGCCGAGCAACAGGATCAGGTCGGCCAGGTGACTGGTTTGGCGTGGACCCAGGTCGGTGGCGAATTGCTCACCATCGAAGCTGCGGTGATTCCGGGCAAAGGCCAATTGATCAAGACCGGCTCCCTGGGTGACGTGATGGTCGAATCCATTACCGCCGCGCAGACCGTGGTGCGCAGCCGCGCCCGCAGCCTGGGCATCCCGCTGGACTTCCACGAGAAGCACGACACCCATATCCACATGCCGGAAGGGGCGACCCCCAAAGACGGCCCTAGCGCTGGCGTAGGCATGTGCACGGCGCTGGTATCAGCGTTGACCGGCATTCCTGTGCGTGCCGATGTGGCGATGACCGGGGAAATTACCCTGCGTGGTCAGGTATTGGCGATCGGTGGTCTGAAAGAGAAATTACTCGCTGCGCACCGGGGTGGAATCAAGACCGTGATCATTCCTGAAGAGAATGTTCGCGACTTGAAGGAAATTCCTGACAATATCAAGCAGGATCTTCAGATTAAACCGGTTAAATGGATTGACGAGGTCCTGCAAATTGCGCTGCAATACGCGCCGGAGCCCTTGCCGGATGTGGCCCCGGAGATAGTCGCGAAGGACGAAAAACGCGAGTCCGATTCCAAGGAAAGAATTAGCACGCATTAATGTGTTGGAGCCTGGGGGGCTTCCTTGACAGCTTTTTAGAGCCCTTGTTATAAAGCGGCTCTTAAGTGTCTGTAGGCCATTCAGCACTGGTTTTGCTTTTTACCAAAAAACTTAGAATCATACTCAATAGATATATAAGGGGACTTAGAGTGAACAAGTCGGAACTGATTGATGCTATCGCTGCATCCGCTGATATCCCGAAAGCTGCTGCTGGCCGTGCGCTGGACGCAGTAATCGAATCCGTCACTGGCGCTCTGAAGGCCGGCGACTCCGTGGTACTGGTAGGCTTCGGTACTTTCTCTGTGACTGACCGCCCAGCTCGCACTGGCCGTAACCCACAGACCGGCAAAGCACTGCAAATCGCTGCTGCCAAGAAACCAGGTTTCAAAGCCGGTAAAGCCCTGAAAGAAGCCGTTAACTAAGCTTCGTTCAAGCCTTTGCTTACCCGGGTCGGACGCAGGTCTGACCTGGCAGCGGAGCGGTAGCTGACCCACGTATCGGGTCGCCACGCCGGGGGTGCAGATTCGAACCCCCGTCCGCTCCGCCAGTTACGAGAAGGCGCATCCTCGGATGCGCCTTTCTTCTATCCGGACTCTACCCACGCTCCACGGTTGCCTAATTTTTGAAGTTCAACCGTTTCTGGGGGACGCATGCTGCAAAATATCAGGGACAATTCACAAGGCTGGATTGCCAAGACCATTATCGGGATCATCGTCGCTTTGATGGCGTTCACCGGTATCGAAGCCATTTTCCAGGCTTCGGGTAATAACAAGCAGGACGTGGCCAAGGTCAATGGTGAAGAAATCACCCAGACCGAACTGAGCCAGGCCGTCGATATGCAACGGCGCCAGCTGATGCAACAGTTGGGCAAGGATTTCGATGCTTCCCTGCTGGACGAAAAACTGCTGCGCGATGCTGCCCTCAAGGGCCTGATTGACCGCAAGCTGCTCCTGCAAGGTGCTGCCGATTCCAAGTTCGGCTTCTCGGAAGCGGCGCTGGACCAGGTGATCCTGCAGACGCCGGAATTCCAGGTGGACGGCAAGTTCAACGCCGACCGCTTTGACCAGGTGATCCGTCAGCTGGGCTATAGCCGCATGCAATTCCGTCAGATGCTGACCCAGGAAATGCTGATCGGCCAGGTTCGCGCAGGCATCGCCGGCAGCGGTTTTGTGACCGACGCCGAGGTGCTGGCATTTGCCCGTCTGGAAAAACAGACCCGCGACTTCGCTACCGTCAACATCAAGGCTGACCCTGCGGCGGTGAAACTCACCGACGACGAGGTCAAGGCCTACTACGACCAGCACGCCAAAGAGTTCATGACCCCGGACCAGGTGGTCATCGACTATCTGGAGTTGAAGAAGTCTTCCTTCTTCGACCAGGTCAGCGTCAAGGACGATGAGCTGCAGGCTGCCTACGAGAAGGAAACCGCCAACCTCGCTGAACAGCGTCGTGCCGCGCATATCCTGATTGAAGTCAACGACAAGGTCACCGAGGCGCAAGCCAAGGCCAAGATCGAAGACATCCAGGCGCGCCTGGCCAAGGGTGAGAAGTTCGAAGCCCTGGCCAAGGAGTTCTCCCAGGACCCAGGTTCGGCCAACAATGGCGGTGACCTCGGCTTTGCGGGCCCTGGCGTTTATGACCCGGACTTTGAAACCGCGCTGTACGGCTTGAAGCAAGACCAGGTGTCGGCGCCAGTGCGCACTACCTTCGGTTGGCATCTGATCAAGTTGCTGGGCGTTGAAGCGCCTGAGGTGCCATCGTTCGCCAGCCTGAAAGACAAGCTGACCCGCGAGCTCAAGGCACAGCAGGTTGAACAGCGTTTTGTCGAAGCGACCAAGCAATTGGAAGATGCGGCATTCGAAGCCTCTGACCTGGCCCAGCCGGCGTCTGACCTGAAGCTGACCGTCCACACTTCCGCGCCGTTTGGCCGTGAAGGTGGCGAAGGTGTTGCGGCCAACCGTGCCGTGGTCACTGCAGCCTTCAGCCCGGAAGTGCTGGATGAAGGTGCCAACAGCAGCGCTATCGAGCTGGACCCGGAAACCATCA
Organism: Pseudomonas sp. MF6751; assembly: GCF_016613265.1. Lineage (NCBI taxonomy): Bacteria > Pseudomonadati > Pseudomonadota > Gammaproteobacteria > Pseudomonadales > Pseudomonadaceae > Pseudomonas > Pseudomonas sp. MF6751. The sequence goes on along the minus strand of NZ_JAENSV010000013.1, from coordinate 115,726 downwards.
TCGTACTGCGTGCCAAAGAGCATCTCAAGCCGGCCCAGTTGCCGCTGGAGAACGTCGCTGCGGCCATTCGCACCCAGATGACCAAGGAGCGCGCGAGCGCTGCCGCCAAAGCCCATGCCGACGAGTTGATCGCCAGCCTGCGTGATGGCAAGACCGCGCTGGACCAGCCGGTTGACGGCCAGGCCTGGAAGGTGACTGAGGCAGCTACACGTGGTCAGGACTCCATCGACCCGGCCGTGCTGCAAGCCTTGTTCCGCATGCCCAAGCCTGCGGCCAAGGACAAGCCGACCTTCACCACCGTGACCCTGCGCGATGGCAGCCTGGTGATCGTGCGCTTGAACGGCGTGAACGAAGCAGCGGCCCCTACGGACGAAGAAAAAGCGCAATACCGCCGCTTCCTCGCTTCCCGTATTGGCCAGCAGGACTTCGCGGCCTACCGCAAGCAGCTGGAAACCCAGGCAGACATCAAGAAGTATTGATGCCGGCCTGAATAAAAAGACCCCGACCTGAAAAGGCCGGGGTCTTTTTTTGCCCTTGATAAAGTGAGTGCTGAATGCGCTTCAGGCGTTCTTAGCTGCAAACTTGAGCTTGCCCCACGTCAACCCGATCACCGCCGCCAGGGTTGAAGCCGCCAATACGCTCAGCTTCGCAGCCGACAGCAGGGCCGGGTCGGAAAATGCCAGGGACGAGATAAAGATCGACATGGTGAAACCGATCCCCGCCAGCAGGCCGACCAGGCCAACGCCTGTCCAGGTCACACCGTCCGGCAGCTTGCAGATGTTGAGCTTGACCAGCGCCAGGCTCGCCAGCATCACACCCAGAGGCTTGCCGAGCACCAGGGCGAAGATGACGCCCATGAACACACCGTGGGCCAGCGGGTCATCCAGATTGAAACCGTCCAGGCTCACACCAGCGTTGGCCAATGCAAACAGCGGCATCACGCCGAACGCTACCCACGGGTGCAGCGCCGATTGAACACGCTGCACCGGCGGCAGTATTTCCCGTTGAGCTTCGCGCAATTGCTTGAGGGGCGTGGCGACTGGCTGGGCCCCTTCGGCTGGCTGCGAGAACCGGTCCATCAGCTCGTTGAAGGTGCGTTCGATGGTTTCCAGCGGGCGTTCCCGGGTGGGCTTGGAATTGACGGGGGTCATCAAGCCAAGGATCACCCCGGCGAGCGTTGGGTGCACGCCGGTCTTGAGCAGGCCAAACCACACGATAGCGCCTGGCAGCAGATAGATCGCCGCCTTGCTGATGCCCATGCGCTGGAACACCAACACCAGGGCCAGCCCGCCGGCAGCAATCACCAAGCCCATGTAGTCGAGGCTGGCGGTGAAAAAGATCGCGATGATCAGGATCGCCACGATGTCATCGATGATCGCCAAGGCCAGCAGCAGGATGCGTACGCCACTGGGAATCGATTTGCCCAGCAGCGCGAGCACGCCCACGGCAAAGGCGATGTCGGTCGCGGTGGGGACCGCCCAGCCACTCGCGGCGGCGGTGCCGTGGTTGAGCAGGGTGTAGATGAGTGCGGGCATCAGCACACCGCCCAACGCCGCGCCCAACGGCAGCGTGGCCAGCTTCAGGTTGGCGAGGGCGCCGTCTTTGATTTCCTGGCGAATCTCGGCACCGACCACCAGAAAGAAAATGGTCATCAGCCCGTCATTCACCAGAAAATGCAGGGAACGCGACACGCTGTAATCGCCCAGCCCGAGGGTGATGGGCGTGTTCCAGAAATGCTCGTAGGTCGCGGCGGCGGGGCTGTTGGCCCACACCAGCGCGACGATGGCGGCCAGCAGCAGCACGATCCCGCTGACGGCTTCGATGTGTGAAAAGCGCTCAAGGGCGGACAGCGCGCCCTCAGTCAAACGCTGGGGGCGGGGGATGGCGGGGTGTTTATCAGGCACGACAAATCTCCATTGGCGGCCCGACCAATGCTTGGCTTTTAACCTGCGCCGTGCTTTATGCAGCAACGCACCCAGGGGCGATGATAGGAAGGTGAGGAATAAGTTGTAAACAAACTTGTCATCGCGCGGGCAGCGCTTTACCCCGGATTGCGCCCAGCGCCAACACGATCAATCCTAGAACGGCCCATGGAAATGCCACGACGCCCCAACGTTCGAGCAAGAGCCCGCCCACTAATCCACCTCCGGCGATGCCCAGGTTCCATACCGTGACCAACATCGATTGGGCGGCATCGGCCGAGTTGCCAGCCGACTTGGCCAGCGCGGTTTGCAATAGCGCGGGCAGCCCACCGAAGGCGAGCCCCCACAACGCCACGCTGACGTAAATGGCGACTACGCAGTTGAACCGTAATCCGAGCAGCAGGGCCGCAACGGCGAACATCGCGCAACTGATGAGGGTCAGTAGCCTCAGGTGCCGGTCAATCCAGACGCCTACCAGCCAGATACTCAGCAGGGCCATCAGGCCGAACACCAGCAGCACGCGATCAATCTCGCGGCCGATACCGGCGGGCACCAGCAAAGGGGCGATGTAGGTATAGAGAATGTTATGTGCGAGCACGTAGGTAAAGGTCACCCAGAGCACCGGCCGGATGCCTGGCAACGCCAGTACCTGACGTAAGCCGAGGCGTTTGCTTGGCGGTTCACCGGCAAAATCCGGCAGTTGCCAACGCGCCCATACCAGCAGTAACAGGGTCAGGCCAGTCATGATGGCAAAACTGGCGCGCCATCCGACCAGCGTACCCAGCAGGGTGCCGGCGGGCACGCCGAGGGACAAGGCCAGCGGCGCACCCAGCATGGCCACGGCAATCGCCCGGCCCTGCAGATGAGGTGCGACCATACGACTGGCGTAACCCGCCAGCAAGGCCCACAGCAAGCCCGCGAACACACCGGCGAAAAATCGTGCAGCCAAGGTCAAGCCATAGTGGCTGGAGAAGGCGGTGACACTGTTAACCAATGCAAAGCCGCCGATGGCGATCAACAGCAACGGCCGCCGGCGCCAACCCCGGGTCAGCAATGTCAGCGGGATAGCGGCGAGCAACGAGCCGAGCGCATAGAGCGTCACCAGTTGCCCGACCAGGGCCTGGGAGACCCCAAGCCCAGCACCGATTTGCGGTAACAAGCCGGCGGGCATTGCCTCGGTGAGGATGGTGATAAAGCCGGCGCAGGCCAACGCCAGCAGACCGGCCAGTGGCAGGGGTTCAGCGTGGGGGGCTGTATCAATCAATTGGGGGCTGTCGTTCATCGGGGCTCTCCTTGAAAGGGTCAAGGAGCCAGGGTAGGGGGCTGCGAGGTGCGGAAAAACAGGCTAAGGTTCCGAACTTATCGGACGCTGATGTCCGCAATCGGCAAAGGCATCACCATGGACAATCTGGGCAGCCTCTCGGTTTTTGTGCAGGTCGCGCAAACCCTAAGCTTTACCGCTGCGGGCCGCGCACTGGGCGTGTCATCGTCGGCGGTGGGTAAAAGCATTGCGCGGACGGAAGAGCGCCTGGGCGTCAGGTTGTTTCATCGCAGCACCCGCAGCATCACTCTGACCAGCGAGGGCGCGCTGTTCCTGGAACGTTCGCGGCGCATCCTGGCGGAGCTGGAAGCGGCCGAACAGGAATTGACTGAGGTCACTGCCAAGCCTCGCGGCAAGCTGCGGATCAGTGTGCCCCAAGTGCGTGGTTTGTTGATGCCGGTGATCAGCGATTTTATGCGTGCCTACCCGGACATCGAGTTGGATGTGGATTTTTCCGATCGCATGGTGGACGTGATAGAGGAGGGCTTCGACGCCGTGATTCGCACCGGCAAGCCAGAAGATTCGCGCTTGATGGTGCGCCATCTAGGGCATTACCAGTTGGTCCTCGTCGGTACGCCCGGCTACTTCGACCAGCACGGCACCCCCCATCGGCCACAGGACCTGAATCATCACGCCTGCCTGCGGCACAAATTCTGCGCCACCGGCAAGCTGGAGCCCTGGCCGCTGCGTCATGTCCCGGGGGCGGCAGAACTGAACCTGCGTGCACCGCTGGTCAGCACCACCATCGAGTCCCTCAATCATGTGGTGCAAGAAGGACTGGGCATTGCGTGCCTGCCGGACTACATGGTCAGCCAGGCCGTACAGCATGGGCGTTTGCGACGGGTGCTGGATGAGCACCTCGAACATCGCGGCAGTTTCTGGTTGCTGTGGCCGGCCAGTCGCCATGCTTCGGCCAAGCTGCGGGCCTTTATCGATCATATGTGCGCCGGGCTTTTTCCTACTGACGCCGCTGTCTGAGCTTGAGATGTTTTACCGACAGGAATCGCGCTTCAATGTCGCGTTCTGTTGCACAATACCGTCCGGACCGTTTTCTTCAGGATTTTCAATGTCGACATCATTTCACTTGCGCAATCTCGGGTTGGCGCTGGTGCTGGCGGGCGCCGCGGGCTGCTCGTCACCCAAGACCGCTATCTATGAACATGAGAATTTCGACGATTCCGGTACGTTTTCCCGCGATTACCCGGTCAGCGATGTGGCGGCCTGTGAAGCTGCGCGCCGTGCCCTGCTGAGCCAGGGCTACATCATCACCAGCAGCGATCCGAAGTTGGTGGCCGGCAACAAGAGCTTCCAGCAGACCGGCGAGACCCACCTGCAGATCAGTTTCAATGTGGTGTGCGCTGCTGATGGCAAGGGCAGCAATCACTCGACGATGTTTGCCAACGCCTTGCAGGACCGTTATGCGCTGAAGAAGGTCAACAACTCCGCGAGCCTCGGTGTGGGCGTGCTGGGCTCGGTGTCGATGCCGATTGGCTCCACCGACGACTCGATGGTGAAGGTGGCGAGCGAGACCGTCTCTGCACCGAAGTTCTACGAGCGTTACTTCGCGTTGGTGGACGTGTTCCTGCCGCAGGAAGTAAAGCAGGCTGAGCATATCCCCGAGCAGCCCAAGGCCGACCTCGGCGTGCCCGAGCCCAAAACCGCTCCGGCACCCGAGAAGGTCGAAGCGCCGAAGGATATGCCTGTAGCGCCTGCCGCTGCAGAGCCGCTAGCGCCGCCACCTGAGGCTGCACCGATTGCACCGGTGACAGAGCCTGCTCCGGTTGCACCGGCGCCGACTGATCCTGCCTTGCCGGCCCCGACAGAAGCGATTCCACCGCTTCCGATGCCTGCGCAATAACGCAATGCTCTTCTAATGTGGGAGCGGGCTTGCTCGCGAATACGGCGTAACAGTCGCCAAGTGTGTTGAATGACACACCGCTTTCGCGAGCAAGCCCGCTCCCACATTTTGACCGAGGACGCCGTTAAGTTAAATCCAGTGATCGCCGCTACGTTTAATCCTGAAGAGCAGGAATGTCACGACGTCGACATTTTTTCGTCATGACGGCACTTTAGGCTGGGTTCGCAGGTCATTAATCTGCAACCGCTTTCAACACGAAAAGGAGTCCACCATGGACGATTACCAGGAAGAACTGCTGGAGTACCAGGCATTCGAGCTAGACCCACTGGATCCTGCCGACGATGCCACTGAGCTGTAACACCGACTTCAGGCGGAGTGGCGCTGACTGCGGCGAAATTCCCCTGGGGTCTGGTTGTTCCAGCGTCTGAAGGCCCTTTGGAAGGCTTGGGCCGAAGCAAAACCGAGCAAGTAGGCGATCTCGCCGAAGGCCAGTTCCGTATCGCGAATGTAGGTCATGGCCAGGTCGCGACGGGTGTCATTGAGGATCGCGCGAAACTGCGTGCCTTCCTCGGCCAGTTTGCGCCGCAATGTCCAGGTTGGCAGCTTCAAGCGTGCCGCCACTTCCTCCAGGTCGGGTTCCCGGCCGCCATTGAGCATCGGCCCGAGCAACCGGGTAATGCGCTCGCGCAGGCTACGGGTGCGGGTCAACTGCTCTAATTCCCTTTCACACAGCTGTAGCAACAGGTGCCAGGTGCTTGGGCAATGCTGCGGGTTGCGCAGCGCCAGGGTGGGTTGGCTGAGGCGCAGTTGATTGACCTCGGCGCCGAAGTGGACCACGCCCTCTCCCAGCACCCTGTAGTGGTCATGGTAGTCCGGCGCGTCGAATTCGATTTCAATCCGCTGGGCCTGCACCGGCTGTTGGGCCAGGCCGGACAGTTGCTGCAGCCAGCCGGCGATGATCGAATCCACCACAAAGCGGTTATAGGCGTTGTAGGGGCTGATGGAATAAAACCTCAGCCACGCGCCTTCGGCGTCTTCATGAAAGCTTGATTGCCCGCGATAGTTGGAGCCGTACAGTGCTTCAAAGCGTGTGAGCGTGCGTGCTGCTTCGCGCACTGTGGGCGCTTGGGCGGCAGTAACGCCGGCAAGACCAGCCTGGCTCAAGCGGCTGAGCTGGCCCATACGCAGGCCCAGGCCGGGATTGCCGGTCAGTTGGATGGCCGCGTGGCCCAGGCGCATGTAGCGCGGGATCGACAAGCGTGCGCCGGCCTCAGCCAGGCGAGCTGGATCGAGGCCGTATTGCAGCAGCAGGGGCTGTGGGTCCAGGCCGTGGCTGTGGATGGCGTCGGCCAGGGTGTGCACAAAGCCCACCGACAGATCCCCCAGGCGCACCGGCTTCAAGGCGCTACAGCCAGATATTCAGCAGGCGCGCACCACGGGCGTCGCCATCGGCGAAGACTTGCCCATTGTGGCTGAGAAAACTCTGGCCGGCGCTGCCCAGGTCCCAGAATTGCCCGCGCAGAAAGACGCTCATGCCCGCGGTGGCTTCGCTGACAGGCGGCTGGCTGATCAGGGTAAGGCGACGCCAGGCCGCGCCCTCACTGGTTTCTTCAGGCTTGAGGCTCACTTCTGAGGGCGTAGACACGCTCTTGAAACCGCGCCACGGACGCTCCCAGGTATCGCGGCCGGTGACAAAAGCGGGTACCGCGATCAATTGCGCGCCTTGCTCATTAAGCTTGCGGTAGTTGTCTGGGTACCAGCTGTCGCTGCCGACCAGAATGCCCAGGCGCCCGACGGGGGTATCGACAACGTTGACGACATGCTCATCGCCAGGTTCGATAAAGCCACGTTCATCGTAGATCGGGTAAAGCTGGCGCTGCGGCTGGCCCAGCGGCAAGCCGTCGGCGGCGAACACCACGCTGGCGTTGTACAGCGCGCCGTGGCCGATCTCCAGTTGCCCCTGGATCACGCTCGGGTTGGGCAGGGCGATGGAACCGGCCACCAGGGTCACGCCAAATTCTTTGGCGAGGCCGCCAAACAACACTTGATAGTCGCGGGCCATGGCCGGGGCTTTCATGCGCAGGTACGCATCGTCCATGCGGTTGTCGCCAGTGGCGCTGATCCAGGCTTTGGCAAATTGCAGCGGGTTGCTGATCGACAGCCAGTTCATGGCGTCCTTGAGGTGAGCGGCCTGGTACAGCTCATTCTTTTCTCCGCCGAGCATCAGCCAGGTGCCGATATGTTCTGGCAGCACTACAACGGTCTTGGCATTGATCAGCCCAAGGTCCCGAGCATTTTGCAGGTAGGCCGACAGCTTCAGGTGCAGGCGTTCCAGGCTCTGGTAATCGGCAGGGAACAGCTCTGGCTGGATACCCAGCAGGTTACCCCGGTCGGCGGGTTCGCCCTCGTTGACGGCGAGGGTGATGCGCAGGTCGGACAGGTAATGCGCCACGGGGCGCTCCTGGGTCCAGACCAGATACGCGGCGAGGGAGGCAACCAGGGCCATGATGACGGTGAACGCTAGAAGTTTACGCATGGGGCAACAGACAACAGACCAGGTGCAGGGTTCGCGACTAGGGTAGGGCCCATGGCGTGGCTTGCCAAGGGGCGCTGTGCATTTGGATCAATAACTTGTCAGTTTCAGTCATTGAGCCGTGGTCCACCGCCTCTTAGTCTGTGGGACATAAACCGATGGCACGCCGTTCGAGTGCGCCACGTCCCGTGATGATCCGTTGTGGAGCTGTACCATGACCGCTGCTGCCTACCCGCACCTGCTGGCCCCGTTGGACCTGGGTTTTACCACCTTGCGCAACCGTACCCTGATGGGTTCGATGCACACCGGCCTGGAAGAAAAGCCCGGCGGTTTCGAGCGTATGGCGGCCTATTTTGCCGAGCGCGCCCGTGGCGGCGTAGGCTTGATGGTCACTGGCGGCATTGGCCCTAATGATGAAGGCGGCGTGTACGCCGGTGCAGCCAAGCTGACCACCGAAGAAGAGGCGAGCAAGCACAAGATCGTTACCCAAGCCGTGCACGACGCGGGTGGCAAGATCTGCATGCAGATCCTCCACGCCGGGCGTTACGCCTACAGCCCCAAGCAGGTGGCACCGAGCGCTATCCAGGCGCCGATCAATCCGTTCAAGCCCAGGGAACTGGATGAAGAGGGCATCGAAAAGCAGATCCAGGATTTTGTCACCTGCTCGCTGCTGGCCCAGGTCGCCGAGTATGACGGCGTCGAAATCATGGGCTCCGAAGGCTACTTCATTAACCAGTTCCTCGCTGCCCATACCAACCATCGCACCGACCGTTGGGGCGGCAGCTTTGAAAATCGCATGCGTCTGGCGGTGGAAATCGTGCGCCGCGTACGCGAAGCCGTAGGCCCGAACTTCATTATCATCTTCCGCCTGTCGATGCTCGACCTGGTGGAAGGCGGCAGCGTCTGGGAAGAAATCGTGCAGTTGGCCAAGGCCATCGAACAGGCCGGTGCGACGATCATCAACACCGGTATCGGCTGGCACGAAGCGCGTATCCCGACCATCGCCACCAAGGTACCCCGTGGTGCGTTCAGTAAAGTCACGGCCAAATTGCGTGGTTCGGTACAGATTCCGCTGATCACCACCAACCGCATCAACACCCCGGAAATTGCTGAGCAGATCCTGGCCGAAGGCGACGCCGATATGGTCTCGATGGCGCGGCCGTTTCTCGCCGACCCCGAGCTCGTCAACAAGGCCGCCGCCGGGCGCGCCGATGAGATCAATACCTGCATTGGCTGCAACCAGGCATGCCTGGACCATACCTTTGGCGGCAAGCTCACCACCTGCCTGGTCAACCCGCGGGCGTGCTACGAAACCGAGCTCAATTACTTGCCGGTCAAGCAGATCAAAAAGGTCGCGGTCGTCGGCGCAGGCCCTGCGGGTTTGGCCGCTGCTACCGTGGCCGCCGAGCGCGGGCATCAGGTGACCTTGTTCGACTCCGCCAGCGAGATCGGCGGCCAGTTCAATATCGCCAAGCGCGTGCCAGGCAAGGAAGAGTTCTTCGAGACTCTGCGTTATTTCAAGCGCAAATTGCAGACCACCCACGTCGAGCTGTGCCTCAACACCCGTGTCGACGTTGCGCAACTGGTAGCGGGCGGTTATGACGAAGTGATCCTGGCCACTGGCATCGCACCGCGTACCCCGGCGATTCCCGGTGTCGATAACGCCAAGGTCCTGAGTTACCTGGACGTGATCCTCGAGCGCAAGCCGGTGGGCAAGCGCGTGGCGGTGATCGGCGCCGGTGGCATCGGTTTTGACGTGTCTGAATTTCTCGTCCACCAAGGCGTATCTACCAGCCTGGATCGCGAGGCGTTCTGGAAAGAATGGGGCATCGACACCCAACTGCAAGCCCGTGGCGGCGTGGCAGGGATCAAACCCGAGCGCCATGCACCGGCCCGTGAAGTGTTCCTGCTGCAACGCAAGGCTTCCAAGGTGGGCGACGGCCTGGGCAAGACCACCGGCTGGATCCACCGCACGGGCTTGAAGAACAAGCAGGTGCAGATGCTCAACAGTGTCGAGTACTTGAAGATCGACGATGAAGGCTTGCATATCCGCATCGGCGCCGAGGGCGAACCGCAAGTCCTGGCGGTGGACACTATCGTCATCTGCGCCGGCCAGGACCCGCTGCGCGAATTGCACGACGGCCTGGTCGCCGCCGGCCAGAACGTGCACCTGATCGGTGGCGCCGATGTGGCGGCCGAACTGGACGCCAAGCGCGCCATCAACCAGGGCTCGCGCCTGGCTGCAGAGCTGTAATACGCCAAGAGGGGCGGTGGTAGACTACCGCCCTCTTTTCATTCAGATACCTGCCGATGGGCCCTTTCGACTGGCTTCCTAATGCGCCCCTTGAACCTTTGCAACTGGACTGGCTGAGCGGAGTCGAGTTGGCCGTGCTGCGCCTGGACTGTATCGACCCGCTGATCAGTGGCAACAAGTGGTTCAAGCTCACCGAGCACCTGGCCCAGGCCCGACACGCTGGGGCCACCGGGGTGATGAGTCTCGGCGGTGCGTACTCCAACCATTTGCATGCGCTGGCGGCGGCGGGCAAGCGCTTTGGTTTCCCCACGGTCGGCCTGCTGCGGGGCCATCCTCAAGACACCCCCACGGTTCTCGACCTCAAAGCGTTTGGCATGCAACTGCATTGGCTCGGTTATGGCGGTTATCGGGCGCGGCATGAAGCGGGTTTCTGGTTGCCTTGGCGCGAACAGTATCCTGGCTTTCATCCGATACCCGAAGGCGGCGGTGGGCTGGCCGGTGCGCAGGGCTGTGGCGTGTTGATAAAACAGGCGCGGGCGCAGTTGGGCAAGCTCGGTTGGAGCGATTACGACGCCTGGTGGTTGGCGGCGGGTACCGGCACGACACTGGCCGGGCTGGCACTGGCGGAGGCGGGCGGGCATCCGGTATATGGCGCCATGGCGGTGCCGGATGACCACGCTGTGGCGCAGAACGTGAGTGCCATCGTGCAGGACGGTTATGCATTGCTGGACGCCAGTCGCGGCGGCTTTGCCAAAGCCGATCCACTGTTGCTCGACTTCATCCAGCGCACCGAACAAACGTACGGTCTACCGCTGGAACCGCTTTACACCGGCAAGGCGCTGCTGGCATTGAAACAGCAGATCGAGGCCGGACGCTTTGCCCCCGGCACGCGCCTGATCTTCATCCATACCGGCGGCCTGCAAGGCCGCCGAGGCTTCAGCGACTGGCGCAAACCCCTTGTGGGAGCTGGCTTGCCTGCGAAAGCGGTAGTGCAGTAAGAGGTACTGTGACTGACACACCGCCTTCGCGGGCAAGCCCGCTCCCACAGGGGAGCTAATTGGCTGGGTTAAAGCCTCCTCCCACCCGGCATCATGCGCAGCGCCGTGTTATCGCGCATCACGTAATGATGAAAGATCCCCGCCAGTGCATGAAGCCCGATCAACCAATAACCGACCTGGGCGAACAGCACATGCCAGCCTTCAATCTCCTCGGCCAGCGCCTTGTTTTGCGCGATCAGCGGCGGCAATTCCATTCCATAGAACATCACCGAATGCCCTTTGGCACTGACGATCAACCAACCGGCAATCGGCAACCCGATCATCAACGCATACAGCGCCCAGTGCATCAGCTTCGCCAGCAGATTCTGCCATTGCGGCGGTGCCGGCACGATCTTCGGCGCCACCCCCAGGCTGCGTGCGAACAGGCGCAGCCACACCAGCACAAACACGGTAAGGCCGAGCATAAAGTGCATTTCCACAATCAGCGTGCGTGCGCCGCTGCCTTTGGGGAATTGGCCGCGCAGTTCAATGCAGGCGTAAACCACCGCCAGCAGCACCACCATCAACCAGTGCAACGCAATCGACATGGTGCTGTAGCGCGTATCGGAATTTTTCCACGGCATCGCTGTGTTCCTCACTCATCAGGGCATACCTCCATTCTTTAGCGATGGAGTGCATTAACTCTATGCCTGTTCTGAGCGCTGCGCTTGTTGCCAATGCCGTTGTCTTGACCTCGGTCAGTAGGCCTGCGGCATTTCCCCGCGGGCCAGGCGCTGGTTGATGTCACTGATGACCTGTGGCAGATCGGTGATGGTGTCAATCAGGTAGTGTGGGCGTGAAGCTTCGAACATCGCTTCGATGCGCTGGCGTTCGCTGGCCAGTGTGTCGGTGTCCAGGGCGCGGAACTGCTCGTAGGTCAGGCCCAGCGCGTTGCCCGAGCAGGTCAGGGCCACCGTCCACATGCCGGCACGGCGACCTTCGAGAATGCCCGGCACGGTGTCGTCGACCTTCACGCAGGCCGCCACATCATCAATGCCCAGGGCGATCACGTTGGCCAGCGCCTGGGCCGGCCATGGTCGGCCGTTGGGCACTTCGTCAGTGGCCACGACGTGGTCGGCGACGTAGCCGTTGGTGGCGGCCAGGGCCACGACCTTGTCCATCACCTGTTTGGGGTAGCCGGAGCAGGAGCCGATCTTGATGCCTTGGCCGCGCAGGGCGGCGATGGTGTCGAGGGCGCCGGGGATCAGGGCCGAGTGCTCGGCAATTTTCTCGATCTGCAGCGGCATGAAGCGCTGGTAGATGGCGGTCACGTCGTCGTCGGTAGGCGTGCGGCCGAACGCCTTGCGGTAGCGTTCGGCAACTTGTGGCTGGTCGCAGAGGGTGCGGATGTGGTCCCACTTGCCCATGCCCATCGGGCCACGGGCTTCCTCGATAGATACCTGCACGTCGAACTCGGCGAAGGCCTCGACAAAAATCTGCGTGGGCGCAAAGGAGCCGAAGTCGACCACGGTGCCGGCCCAGTCGAGGATAACGGCCTGGAGGGTGTTGGGGTTTTGATAGTTCATGGTTCAGATCCTGTGGGTAATGGGGGCAATCAAATATCCAGCACTTCCAGTTCTTGCAGCACGTCGGCGATAGCCTTGACCGCCGCGCGCATACCAGCGGTATCGACATGGCCTATGCAGCCCACGCGGAAGGTTTCCACCTGGGTCAGTTTGCCCGGGTACAGAATGAAACCCTTGGCTTTGACCCCCTCATAGAACGCTTTGAACTGGTAGCGCGGGTCTTGCGGTGCGTGGAAGGTGACGATGATCGGCGCTTGGATCGCCGCTGGCAGAAAGCTGCGCAGGCCTAGCGCGGCCATGCCGTCCAGTAATGTCTGGCAGTTGTCGGCATAGCGTTGATGACGGGCAGGCAAGCCGCCTTCTTCTGCGTATTGCCCCAAGGCCTCATGCAGGGCGGCAACAACGTGCGTCGACGGGGTGAAACGCCATTGTCCGGTTTTGGTCATGTAGCTGTGCTGGTCGAACAGGTCCATCGCCAGGGAATGGCAGTTGCCCTGGGATGTAGCCAGCGCCGCTTTTTCGGCAAAGACAAAGCCCATGCCCGGTACGCCTTCCAGGCATTTGCCCGAGGCGGCGATCAGCGCGTCGAAGGGGATTTCACGGGCATCAATCGGTAGCGCGCCGAAGGAACTCATGGCGTCGATGATCAGGCGCTTGCCGTGGCGTTTGACCACCTCGGCGATCTGCGGCAACGGGTTGAGAATGCCGGTACTGGTTTCGCAATGGATCAGCGCGACATGGGTGATGGCGCTGTCGGCGTGCAACAGACGATCCACTTCGGCGGCAGTGGTGGGCTCGTCTTCGGCGGTTTCAAAGGTGCTGAATTCGCGGCCAAGCACCTCGCAGATTTTCGCCAGGCGTTTGCCGTAGGCGCCGTTGATGAGCACCAGCACCTTGCCATCGCGGGGGACCAAGGTGCCGATCGCGGCTTCGACGGCGAAGGTGCCGCTGCCTTGCAACGGCACGCAGTGGTGGCTGTCGGCGCCGTTGAGGATCGCCAGCAACTGGCTGCACACACTGGCAGTGAGCTGGTTGAAGCGGTCGTCCCACGAGCCCCAGTCCGTCATCATCGCCTGGCGGGTGCGGTTCGAGGTGGTCAGGGGGCCGGGGGTCAACAGGATCGGCGCGGCAGTGGGCATGTCAAATCCTCGCAAGGTGTTGGGGTTCAAGCTACGGCGCCTAAATTGCAGTTTGGCTTGTCATCAATCAAATTGTTTGTTGTTATGCGAGCTATCAGTGAGGCCGATAGCTATGAACCTGTTCCAACTGCGTGCATTCGATGCCGTGGCCCGTGAGGGCAGTTTTACCCGCGCGGCGGCTCGGCTGTTTATCAGCCAGCCGGCGGTGACCGGGCATATCAAGGCGCTTGAGGAGCACTACCAGATCCCGCTGTTGCGCCGTACCGCACGCCGGGTGGAATTGACCGAGGAGGGCGCACGCCTGGCGGCCATCACGCGGGCTATCTTCGGGTTGGTCGACGAGGCGCAAACCCTGCTGGAGGCCAACCGCCAGTTGCTCACCGGGCGCCTGGAAGTGGCGGCGGACGGCCCCCATCTGGTGATGCCGATGATCGCCAGCCTGCGCGCACGCTACCCCGGCATTACCGTGAACCTGCGTTTGGGCAATGCCCAGGAAACCCTGGCGGCGTTGCTGTCCGAACATGCGGATGTGGCGGTGCTCACCGAGGTGGAACCGCGCAATGGCCTGCACTTGCAACCCCTGGACCAGTCACGGATTTGCGCCTTGGTGCCGGCCGCACACCCGTGGGCCAAGCAGCCCGACGGTATTGAACTGGCGCAGTTGCATGAGGTGATCATGGTGCTGCGCGAGCCCAGTTCCACCACCCGCCGCACCTTTGACGACGCCTGCCTGGCGGCGAATGTGCAGCCCAAAGTGCTGCTGGAACTGGACAGTCGGGAAGCTGTGACCGAGGCGGTGGCGGCAGAGTTGGGCGTGGGCGTGGTGTCGTCGATGGAGGTCAGCCCGGACCCGCGTGTGCAGGCGGTACCGATTCTGGGCGATGGCCTGCTGAACCGGCATATGCTCGGCTGCATGGAGCGCCGTCGCTCGCTGCGCTTGATTCAGGCGTTTTTCGAGTTGGCGTGAAGGCTTTCACGCACGATCTCCAGAAAGGTCGCGACCACACGGCGTGAACTCTGCTCTTTCAGGCACACCAGGGTTTCTTTCATGCGTTGGGTGCAATCGCGGATCGGCATGGCGTACACCCGTGCATCGGCACCGAACTCTGCCGCCGACACCACGCCCACGCCAATCCCTACCACCACGGCTTCACGAGCGGCCTCGCGGCCTTCCACCTGGATCGCCGGACGAATGCGCAGGCCGGCCTGGCGCATTTCCTGCTCCAGGGTCTGACGGGTGACCGAGCCGGTTTCCCGCAGTACCAGCGGGGTGTCATCGAGGTCGGCCAGGCAGATCGACTCGCGCCCGGCCCAGGCATGGTCCCGTGCGACAAAAGCCAGCAGTTGGTCGTCGGGCAGCGGCACTGACAACAGGCGCACATCATCGACATCGCGCCCCAACAGCGCCAGATCGGCCTGGTAGTTGTAGAGGCGCGACAGCGACTCATCGGTATTGCCGGTTTCGATTTTTACGCTGATCCCAGGGTAGCGCTGGCAGAAGCGCGCAATCTGCGGCAGGACGTGCACGGGCGCATCCACCGCCAAGGTGAGGGTACCGGTGAGCAGGGCGCGCGAATCCTGCAGCAACTCTTCGGCTTCGGCCTCGATCACAAACAGGCGTTGGGTGATACCCAACAGGCGTTCACCCAGATCGGTCAGGCGCACCGAACGCTTGTTGCGGTGAAACAGCAACACGCCGAAGCGCTCTTCAAGTTTGCGCACCTGGTCGGAAATCGCAGGCTGTGTCAGGAACAGCCGTTCAGCAGCCCCGGTAAAACTGCCGTGAATGGCCACCGCATGGAAGGCTTTGAGCTGGGCATGGGAAACCGACATGGTGCGTCCTCTTAAAACCTGAACTTATATTTGAAATACGATAAATCGATTTTACCTATGAGTCAGCCATTGCTTTGATGCACCTCAGTCGCCGTAGGTTGAGTCCTACAACCACGGCGGCCATGGGCGCAGGCACATCGCACCCATCTGACCAATACCGCGCTATCCAAGGCCCGGCATTGCAGTGCTCAACCATAAGAACAACAGGCGTTTTCTTTCGATTCTGCCGGCACACTCACACCTGAGGTCAGAACCACCATGAATATCCCTATGGGTAGTATCAAGCGTTGGCGCGTGCAGATTTTCGCCATTACCTGGCTGGCGTACGCCGCGTTCTATTTCACCCGCAAAGCCTTTTCGGTGGCAAAGCTGGGGATTGGCGACGACCCGAGTTTCCCCCTCGACAAAATGACGATGGCTAACCTGGATGGCCTCTATCTCGCAGCGTATGCGGTGGGCCAGTTCACCTGGGGCATGCTTGCAGACCGCTTCGGGCCACGGGTAGTGGTGCTCGGTGGCTTGTTGATTTCCGCAGGCGCGGCGCTGGTGATGGGCACCTTTGCCACCTTGCCGATTTTTGTCACCTGCATGTTGGTACAGGGCTTGGCCCAGTCCACTGGCTGGTCGGGGTTGTGCAAGAACCTCGGTAGTTTCTTCCCGGCCCAGCAGCGGGGGCGGGTGCTGGGGCTGTGGAGTTCGTGTTATGCATTTGGCGGGTTGGTCGCGTCACCGTTTGCCGGTTGGTGGGCTTATACGCTGATCGGCAGCTGGCATGCGGCGTTTATTTCCAGCGCCGCAGTGGTCGCGGTGGTGGCCGTGCTGTTCTTTATGTTCCAGCGCAATACTCCACAGGATGTGGGCTTGCCGGCAGTCGAGCCCGAGCCGGTGCTGAGCGCCGAGCAGTTGGCCGCCGAACAGCGCGTGAGCGTACTCGAACCCCTGCGCGCGATCCTGCGCAACCGTACGGTGTTGACCCTGGGGCTGGCGTACTTCCTGCTCAAACCGGCGCGCTACGCGATTCTGTTGTGGGGGCCGGTGATCGTCTACGAGCAGATGCCGTCGGTGGGCAAGGTCGGCGCCGCCATCGTGCCCACCGCGTTTGAGCTGGCCGGTTTACTGGGGCCGGTGTTGATCGGCCTGGCCTCCGACAAACTGTTCGGTGCTCGGCGCATGCCCGCCTGTGTGCTCAGCCTGTTGGCGCTGACGGTTGCCCTGGCGTTGTTTATGGGCGCGCTGCACACCGGCAGTGTGGTGCTGGTGATGACGTTGCTGTTTGTCATGGGGCTGACGCTGTATGGGCCGGACTCGATGATCAGCAGCACGGCGGCCATCGACTTCGGCACCGCCAAGGCCGGCGCTACCGCTGCGGGCTTTGTCAACGGCTGCGGTTCGGTGGGGGCGATCCTGGGTGGTTTGCTGCCAGGCTATTTCGATACCGTTACGGTATTTATTGTGTTTGCCGGTGCGGCGCTGTTTTCGTCGCTGGTGCTGATGCCCTACTGGAATGCCAGGCCCGCCGTACTGGCCCAGGCCGGGGATTTTGTGCCGGACCGCAATGCGGTGATCAAACCCTTGCGCACCTGAGTACCCTGGCCGGTTTTTTGGTGGAACGAAGCGTTCTCGCGCTATAAACTCTGCCCCCAAAGCGCCGGCCAGTAGACGTTTCGGCGCGATGGAAATAAGAGAGTGAGTCATGGGCGCACAGTGGAAAGTCAAACATAGAGAAGCGGCAGCCAATGCCAAGGGCAAGATTTTCGGCAAGCTGGTGAAAGAAATCACCATCGCCGCCCGCAACGGCGCCGATACCGCGACCAACGCGCACCTGCGCCTGGTGGTGGAACAGGCCAAAAAGGCCTCGATGCCCAAGGAAACCCTGGACCGTGCGATCAAGAAAGGCGCCGGTCTGCTCGGTGAGACCGTGCAATACCACCGCGTGACCTACGAAGGTTTTGCGCCGCACCAGGTGCCTTTGATCGTCGAGTGCGTGACCGACAACATCAACCGCACCGTGGCGGAAATTCGCGTGGCCTTCCGCAAGGGCCAACTGGGCGCTTCCGGTTCGGTGGCCTGGGATTTCAACCATGTGGGCCTGATCGAAGCATCGCCGGACACGCCAGACGCCGATCCAGAAATGGCCGCCATCGAAGCCGGTGCCCAGGACTTTGAAGAGGGTGAAGAGGGCGCCACCTTGTTCATTACCGAAACCACCGACCTGGATGCCGTGCAGAAAGCCTTGCCGGAGCAGGGCTTTACCGTGCTGTCGGCCAAGCTGGGCTATATCTCCAAGAACCCGGTCAGCGGTTTGACCGATGAGCAGATGGCTGAAGTCGAGGCGTTCCTGGAAGGCCTGGACAACCATGATGATGTGCAGGATATGTTTGTCGGCCTGGCGGGCTGATTTCTTTCTGAGTACACGCGGTTAATATGTGGGAGCGGGCTTGCTCGCGAATGCGGTGGAACAGCCAATACATTTGTTGACTGTCACACCGCATTCGCGAGCAAGCCCGCTCCCACATTAGTTCAGGGGTGCTGCAGAGATTCCAGCAGGGCTTCGATCTCTTCGAAGCTCGGTCGGGCCAGTACATCCGGCTGGCAGCAGCGTTGTTTCAGTGCCTGCAAGCTTTCGTCACTGGCCTCAACCCGCTCCAACAACTCCCCCAGCAGCACCCCGAACGCCCGCACTTCAATACGCTGCAGCGCACGGGTTTCCAGGGTGTTCGCCGTGGCATGGAATGACGCCGCGCCAAAGTCTCCGAGCAAGCAATCACCTGCTGCGTTCCACAAAATATTGTGACCATACAGGTCACCATGGGTAATGCCGTGCCGATGCAGGTGCGCCGCCACCGAAGCAACGCCCCGCGCCATGCGCAGTGCCACGTCCAGGCTGAAACGGATGGTGGGTTCGTAGACATCCCGCGTGCACGACGCCAGGCTCGGCAGGGCTGCGAGGTTGCGGTAACTCGGGTCGATCAGCTCCATCACCAGCGCGGCCTGGTTGTCGGAGTGGCCGATGACGCGTCCTTCAACCTTGATCAGGTTGGGATGCAGCCCGGCCGCGATGCAGGCTTGCATTTCATGCAGTGGTGAACCGTCGCTGGTGATGGAGCCCTTGTACAGCTTGACCGCGACTGGCAACGCATGGGGTTTCCACAGCGCCTTGCGAATGATCCCTGAAGCGCCTTCGCCCAGGACTTCGCCCATTTCCAGCTCCTGCCAGGCGATGTTCGGCGTCGCCTCGTCAGCGCTTACCTGCACGGCCATTTCCACCGGATTGCCGGCATAGGCCAGCCAGGTCAGGCTCGGCAGGGTCAGCAGCCACTGCGGCAGGTGGGTGAGGCGGTTGGATGCGATGCGGATCAACTCCAGGTTTTGGCACTGGGCCAGGCTTGGCGGCAGGTCGGTCAACTGGTTACCGGCCAACATCAATTTTTGCAGTAACGGGCGCTGACCCAGTTCATCGGGCAATTGGCTGATGCAGTTGTCGGTGAGGATTAGCCAGCGCAACTGTGGCGGCAGGGCGGCGGCGGCTACCTGGCTGATCTGGTTGGCCTTGAAGCCGATCATGCTCAGTTTGGCGCACTGGCCCAGGCATTCGGGCAGTTCGGTAAAAGCGTTGTCCGAACAGAACAGCACACGCAGGTGTGTCAGGCGGTGCAGGTCGTCGGGCAGGCTGCTCAGGGCGTTGCCGGTGAGGTTGAGGATTTCCAGCGAATCGGCCAGTTCGAAGATTTCCCGGGGGAACTCGGTCAGCCCGCAGGCCAGGTCCAGGCGCGTAACGCCAGCCAATTGGCCAGCCTTGAGTTGGGCGAGGGTATTCATGCAGGGCGCAGTGCTCGGAAGGAGGCGTAAAAGGCGCTCATGATAGCGGCTCGGGCGCGGGTTGCGGGGACAGCGTGTGCAATTGGCGCAGGCGGCTGGCGGTGCGGGCGAGGTCGATGGCCTGGCCTTCCAGGCATTTATCCAGGGGCTGGTGACCGATAAGTGTCAGTTGCTTGTCCTGGTCGTAGAGCACGTCTACCAGGTTGATAAAGCGCTGTTGCACGGCGATGGGGCATTCGGCCAGATGCGGCAGGCCGTCGATGATCCAGTGGTCGAAGTCCTGGCACAACAACAGGTAATCCATGACCGCCGTGAGCTGTTGGCACAGGTCGTTGAAGGTAAATGCGATGGTTCGTGCCTGAAGGCCTCGGCACTGTAACTGCCGAGTGCCGACCTTCAGGGTTTGCGCCGGGCAATCTGTGGCAGGCAGGCCCAGGCTTTCACGCTGGCCTGTTGTACCTGGCCATACATACTGGCCGCCCGTGAAGCGTTGTTGGGCGTGGGCCTGAGCCAGGCTGCGAAAGTCCTGAGGCGCACTGACTTCCAGCACCTCCATGCGCGAGGCGATCAGCTCGATCACCGGCTTGAAGCGTTCGTGGTACAGCGGGTTGGGCAGCAAGCCTTCGGGTGGGTAGTTGGAGGTCACCAGCACCAGCACGCTGCGCTGGAACAGGGCCTTGAACAGGCGGCTGATGAGCATCGCATCGCCGATATCGTGCACATGGAATTCGTCGAAACACAGCACCCGGCAGCCGGCCAGCAGCTCGTCCAGAGTGACGCCCAAGGCATCGTCATGCTCGCGGTGCAGGAACATGCCCTGATGCAGCCGGGCGAAGAAGGTGTGGAAATGCACGCGCTGTTTCTCGGCGATGGGCAGTGCCTGGAAAAATCCGTCCAACAGCCAGCTTTTGCCGCGCCCCACCGGGCCGTGCAGGTACAGGCTGCGCGTGGCCTGGCCGTTGAGCAGGTGCTGAGTCTCGCGATTCAGGGCGGTAATCGCCCGGATTTGCCCATCACTGAGGGTATAGCCCTGTTGTACGGCTTTTTTTTGAAAATACGCCGGGATAGGCGAGGCGCCCGAGGCGTCGGTTTTTTTACCCAGCAGGCGCTGGAGCAGGGCAAGCACGGCCAAGAATAATCACTCTGTATTGCGGTGGTCATTTACTGTAGGACGCTCGATGCCATTTGACCAATAGGGAAGGGCCCCAAGCCATGCAAACTGGCACTTTCGCGTTAACTGGCTAACCTCATACACAGTTGTCACCCCTGTATAAGGAATTGGGGCTGTGAAGGGACCGGCGGTATTGGCTGTCATGGGCACGATGCTCTGCAACACGGTGTTTGCTGCGCAGCTCCAGGTGCAGGTGCGCATCGACGTGCAACGGGGTTGCCAGTTGGTGGGCACCACCCGTAGTGCAGGTATCGAGCAACTTGGCGTATTGGATTTCGGCAGCGGCCCGCGTCTGGATGACCCGGCCGGCCCCCTGAGTGCGGCCCTGATCAGCCAACGCCAACCGCGCCTGGAATGTAACCCCGACACGCCTTACCAAGTGCGCGTTGACGGCGGCCTGCATGGCGGTGTCGGCGAAGTGCGTTATCTCGCGAATCCGGCGCCCTCCAGTCGGCCCATCCCCTATCGAATCTATGCCGACGCCGCGCGGCTGATCCCCTTGCCGGTGGACGTGCCCATCAGTGGCCGCGTGCCGGACACCGGCTCTGTCGACCTGCCGCTGTATGGCCGCATCGAACCGCTCAAAGGCATTCCCGCCGTCGGCCGTTATTCCGACCTGCTCAAGGTCACGGTCTCATGGTAAGCCGCTACCTGGCTGTGACGGCCCTGGGCGGTCTGCTGTTGCTGGCGGATGACGCGCAGGCGGCGGTGGTCAACGGCCAGGTCCACGCGCGTTTGGTGATCACCGCCAGTTGCGAAGTGAGCAAAGACGTGGAAACCGCGCCGGTCACGCCTGAGGGCGGCACGGCGCTAATGGATTTCGGCAGCCAGGGGCCGACCTGGAGCAACACGCTGGGCGCGTCGATTTCCGATGCCGACAAGGCGCCGCTGTCGGTGTCCTGCAACCCCTCGGTGGTCAGCAGTTTCACGGTGACCATCGACGGCGGCGCTAATGGCGACGGCACCACGCGGCGCCTGAGCAATGGCCGCCAGACCATTCCTTATCGACTGTCGGCTGATGCTCAGGGGCGCAGTGCCTACAGGATCGGCCAGCAACGCAATTTCGTCGTGACCCAGGGCTCCCAGGTACCGATCCCGGTATTCGGTTCCGTGGTGGCGAATACCAGGGCCCTACCGGCCGGCATCTACACAGACACCCTGACGGTGACTCTGGATTGGTAAACCATGAGGATGGATATCATGCATGTACTTGTATCGCGAATCGGCCTCTGTGCCCTGGGCCTGGGGCTGGCGTCCAGCCTGAACGCGGCGACCACGGTGACCGGGCAGATCAGTTCCAGCCTGACTTTGATCGCCAGTTGCCAGGTCAATGGCTCCGGGGCGGCCACCGGGCTGAATTTCGGTAGCTTGAATTTCGGTACCACCAACAGCCTGTTTACCAATGCCGACGCCCAGTTGCTCGGCGGCACCGGTACCGGCGGCGCGTTGTCGATCCTGTGTTCGGCTGGCACCGCGCCAACGATCAAGGTACGTGCCGGCGCCCACGATGGTGCTTCCCCCGGTGGTACTCGTGCGCTGGCCGATGGCGTGGGTAACTTCGTGCCTTACGATTTCTACACTGACAGCGGGCGTTCAGCGCTGTTGGCGATTGACGGCGTGGTGACCCTCGCCACCAGTACCGGCGTGGCGCAGACCGTCAACCTTTACGGCCGGGCGGTGGGCAAGGAGGGTCTGCCGGCGGGCACCTACACCGACACCGTGGCCGTGGAACTGACGTTCTAACGATGTGGCCCAGGGTGTTGCTCGCCATCGGCCTGGCGATGCCGTTGCCGCTGTCGGCGGTGGTCAACCAGAGCTTCCAGGTGAGTGCGACCATCACGCCGGGCTGTCTGATCGTGGGCGGCGGCGCCAACTACGGCACCTTGGCCTACGGCAGCTATTCGGCCCTGGCCACCAGCACGGTCACAGCGGCTCTCACTGGCGGCGTAACCCTGCAATGCACGCCGGGCGTGGCCCTGAGCATGAGCGTGGATGGCGGCCTTTACAGCAGCACCGGACGCAATTTGCAGCTCAACAGTGGCAGCGCGCGGGTGGCTTACCAATTGTTTCGCGATGCGGCGTTCAGCCAGAGCCTGGGCATCAACCAGAGCGTCAGCGTGACCTACAGCGATGCGAGCAACATCAGCCTGCCGATTTACGGGCGGGTGGTTTTACCGGGCAATCAGCCTGGGGGGACGTACAGCGACACGCTGCAGGTGCAGCTGACGTGGTAGGGCTAACGGTTTAAGGAGGGGTGTCATGGGTTGTGCTTTGCGACGGTTATGGACCGCGGGTTTCGCCTTGGGGGCGTTGTGCTCGGCAGGGTTTGTACAGGCGGCCAGTTCGGTGCTGATCTGGCCCATCGACCCGGTGCTGGAGGCTGACCAACAGGCCAGCGCGCTGTGGCTGGAGAACCGTGGCACCGAGACCGCCAACCTGCAGATCCGCGTGTTTGCCTGGAGCCAGAACGGTTTCGACGAGCAGTACCAGAACCAGCGCGATGTGATCGGCAGCCCGCCGGTGGCCAAGATTGAGCCGGGCCAGAAGCAACTGGTGCGCCTGACCCGCACCCGGGAGGTACCGCCGGGGCAGGAGTTGGCCTATCGCATCATCATTGACGAAATCCCCTCGGCGCTGCAGGTGCCGGCGCCGCCTGTGGGCAAGAACACGGCAGCGGCGATTCGCTTTCAGATGCGCTATTCGGTGCCATTGTTTGCCTACGGCGCTGGCCTGTGGAGCAAGGACGACGCCACCCGCCAACGTGACCCCAAGGGCGCGGGCAAGCCGCAGTTGAGCTGGCAAAAGGTCAACGTGGCAGGGCGCAACTACATCGAGGTGCGCAACCAGGGCGCTGTGCATGCGCGGCTTACCGATGCGTCATTCAAACAGGGCGGACAGACCCGGCCGTTGGTGGACGGCTTGCTCGGCTATGTGCTGCCGGGCGCGAGCATGCGCTGGCCGGTGCCGGATGCCGTGTCGGCCGACCAGCCGTTGCAGGTCCGGGTCAACGGCGCGCCGCAACTGGAGAGCCTGGCGCCCAAGCGATAGCCGTGATGTAGCGCAACGGGCACACGCCCGGGTTTTCACAGGATGGAGATGTCCATTGAAGGACACAACGCCATGGTGAGTCGTGGTTGGGCTCGGGTTTTATGGCCGTCGGTGGCAGTGGCAAGCGGGCTGTGGGGCGCAGCGATGGCGGGCGACTTGCCGCCGCCGCCCGGCAGCATGGAGGCAGTTGCCGATGCACAGCTGTTTCTGGAACTGGTGGTCAACCAGATGGACACCGGCCGCGTCATCGCGGTCGAGCAGCGCGCCGGCCAACTGTTTGTGCCGGCCAGCGCGTTGCAGGACGTGGGCATGAAGCTGCCCGGTGAGCCCGTCGGCAGTGTGGCCCTGGACCAGGTGCCGGGCCTGCACAGCGACTACGACAGCAACGGCCAGCGCCTGCTGCTGGATGTGCCGCCCTCCTGGCTGCAGGAACAGTTCATCGGCAACCGCAATACCTATCCGCGTACCCAGGCCATGAGCAGCTTCGGCGCCTTGCTCAACTATGACGTGTATTTCAATGACACCGACGATGGCGGCAGTTACCTCGCGGCCTGGAACGAAGTACGGCTGTTCGACACCTGGGGCACCTTGTCCAACACCGGGCAACTGCGCCAGACCCTGTCCGATGGAATCAGCGGCGGCACCCTCGACAATGGTTACCGACGTTACGACACCACCTGGCGTTTTTCCGACGATGAGCGCCTGCTGACCTACGAGGCCGGCGACGTGATCAGTGGCGCGCTGCCCTGGAGTAGCTCGGTGCGCCTGGGCGGGGTGCAACTGTCCCGGGATTTTGCCGTGCGCCCCGACCTGGTCACGTACCCCTTGCCGCAGTTTGCCGGTGAGGCGGCGGTGCCCTCGTCGGTGGACCTGTTTATCAACGGCTACAAATCCGACAGCGCGCGACTGCAACCCGGCCCCTACACCCTGACCAACATCCCATTCATCAACGGTGCCGGCGAGGCCGTGGTGGTCACCACCGATGCCCTGGGCCGCCAAGTGTCGACCACGGTACCGTTCTACGTCACCAGCACCTTGCTGCAACAAGGCTTGACGGACTTTTCGCTGGCCGCCGGTACCTTGCGCCGTGACTACACCCTACGGGACTTCGGCTACGGATCGGGCGTGGCCAGTGGCACGTTCCGCTATGGCTATTCCGATAACCTGACCCTGGAGAGCCACGCCGAAGCCTCCAGCGACCTGAGCCTCGGCGGGCTCGGCGGCAACCTGCGCCTGGGCAACTTCGGCGTGCTCAATACCGCCCTCAGCCAGAGCCAGTTCGACAGCCGCACGGGCCAGCAACTGAGCCTCGGTTACCAGTACAACAGCACGCGCTACAGCTTTATGTACCAACGGGTGGAACGTCGCGACGACTACGCCGACCTGACCCTGGTCGATACTCCATACGCCAGCCTCAGCAAGCGCAGCGAGCAGGTGACCTTGAGCCTCAACCTTCAACGTTTCGGCAGCCTGGGCCTGGGCTATTTCGACGTGCAGGCGGCGGACGACTCGCGCACGCGCCTGCTCAACCTGAGCTGGAGCAAACCGTTGTGGCGCAACACCAGCTTTTATCTGTCAGCCAACCGCGAAATCGGTGACAGCAACTGGGCCATGCAGGCGCAACTGGTCATCCCGTTCGACCTCAACGGCAGCCTGGCCTTGAGCACCGAGCGCAGCAAGGACGGCGCCAGTCGCCAGCGCATCAACTACAGCCGCGCGGTGCCCAGCGAAGGCGGGGTGGGCTACAACCTCGGCTATGCCCAGGGCGATGCCCCCAGCTATCGACAGGCCGACCTGACCTGGCGCTTGCAGTCGGTGCAGTTGCAGGCCGGCGTGTACGGCAGCAGTGAGGCCATGACGCGCTGGGCCGATGCCAGCGGCTCGCTGGTGTGGATGGGCGGCGAAACCTTTGCCGCCAACCGCATCAATGACGCCTTTGTGGTAGTGAGCACCCAGGGCTTTGCCGGGATTCCGGTGCGCTACGAAAACCAGCTGGTGGGCCAGACCGACCGCAACGGCCATTTGCTGGTGCCGTGGAGCAGTGCCTATTACCGCGGAAAATACGAGATCGACCCCTTGAACCTGCCGGCGAATGTGCAAAGCCCCAATGTTGAGCAGCGCGTATCGGTACGCCGTGGCAGCGGTTACTTGCTGGAATTCCCCCTGCGCCGGGTGCTCGCTGCAAGCATCACTCTGGTGGACCGCCAGCATCAGGAGTTGCCGCTGGGCAGCCTGGTAGTGCACGAGCAAAGCAACACCCAAGCGGTGGTCGGCTGGGATGGCCTGGTGTATCTGGAAAACCTCAGCGCCCACAACACCTTGCAGGTCACCCTCGGTGAGGGCCGCACCTGCCAGGTGACATTCGATATTGATGAGCAGCAACAGGACGTGCCTTTGATCGGGCCATTAGTGTGCCAATGAGGCATCGAACAGGGAGTGTTCAGGTGAGGGGCAGCGTAGGGTTATATGGCGTAGGTTTGTTGTTTTGCGGGCAGGCGATGGCGGCGTGTTCGGTGGTGTCCACCGTGCCGGCCAGTTTCGGCTCAATCAGCTCGATGACGGTGCGCACCGCCGCGCAAACCAGCTCTACGACTAATTCGGGGTTGAGTTGCACCTCAGCGTTGATATCGCTGCTGGTGTCCACCGACCACTTTTACGCCACGATCACATCGTCGCAAAGTGGCATGGTCGGGCCGACCGGTGATGTGATCAGCTATACGATTTATGGCAACAACAGCACCAGCTATCCCATCACCCGTGGCAGCCAATTCGATTTCGGCGGCGCTGGCGGCATCGCCCAGAACATCGGCCTGATCGCCGGGCCTGGGGCGAAAACCGTGCCGTTGTACCTGAGCAGCATCACCGGCAGCAACGTCGCCGCCGGGGTGTACACCGAGACATTGAGCATCGCCTGGGTGTGGAACTATTGCTCGGGGATCGGCCTTGGCGGCATTTGCCTGGGACGTGACACCGGCAGTGGCACGGCGTCCCTGACCGTCAGCATGACCGTGACCAACGACTGCCAGATCACCGCCCCGAATATCAGCTTCGGCAGCGCGCCGGTGGTCAGTGGGTTTACCGCGGTGAGCGGGCAGACCATCAACATCGCCTGCACCAAGGGCAGCGCCTATACCGTGGGCTTGAGCGATGGCCAGAACCCGGTGAGTGTCGGCGGCCGGCGGCGTATGGTTTCCGGCGGCAATTACCTGGCCTATGACATTTTCAAAAGTGCCGGCACCACGCGCTGGGGCAGTGTCGGCGCGGCGCGGCGGGCCAGCTCCACGGCCGAGGTCAACCCTGGCAACGGCTTGGGCGTCGGTAGCCAGGTGTACAACTACAACGCCAAGGTCTACACCGATCAGCCCACCCCACCGGCCGGCACCTACCTGGATAACGTGGTGCTGGACGTCGGTTTCTAGAATGGCGTCTGTAACGCGGCGGCCTGATCCACCGGGCTGACCATCGCATAGTTGTAGCCGCCGCCCGACCAGTAGTCGGCCTGCAAGCCATCGGCACTGCGGCTGCCGCGAGGCAGGAAACCATTGTTCGGGCCCGGCGGACGGATATAGAAGCTGATGCGCCGGCCTTGGGCGTCCTGGTACAGCACCATGGCTGCCGCCCCTTGGTCGGTGGTGAGCAGGCGCCCGCTGACCGGCTTGAAGCCGGCTTGGCTCAGGTCGGGCAGGCGATGGGCCTGGTTGAAGTAACGGTCGAGCCAGGCCTGCATGGTGCCGCGGTCCTGGGCGTTGTAGTCGGCGGGCATGATGCCGTCCTGGGCAAACAGGCGGTAGGCCTGCATGGCGTCGGTCATCGGCAACAGCGGCGGCTGGGTGGCTTCACGGGCGTGCCAACCGCCAACCCCGCCGAGGCTCACGGCGATCAGCAACAACGCCGCCGTGGCCAGGTGCCGACGGGACTGTTTCTTGATGCGCTGGCGAATCAGCGCCGGGTCCAATGCCGGGTTGTGCGGCTGTTGCAGGGCGCCGCTCAATGACGCACGCAGCAACTGCGCATCCTGTTGCCAGGCCTGTACCTGGGCCGCCACTTCGGGGTGGCTGGCCAGCCAGGTTTCAAGCACACGGCGATCAGTGTCGAGCAATTGGTGATCGACGTAGGCGTGTAAATCGCGTTCGCTGGGGGGCAGGCTGATCATTTGAGTCTCCGCAGGGCAGGGCCGGTCATTTCGCCATCGCTGAGTTGACGCAGCGCTTGGCGTGCGCGGGACAGGCGTGACATCACAGTGCCAATGGGCACCTTGAGGATCTCGGCCACTTCCTTGTAGCTCAAGCCCTCGACGGACACCCACAGCAACAGGGCGCGCTGTTCGGTGTTCAGTTGGTCGAAGGCTTGCAGGGTGGATTGGGCCAGCACCGTGCGTTCCACCGAAGGTTGCACGTCATCGCGGCCGGTGAAGAATTCGAGCATGCGCGCATAGCGGCGGTTGCGGCGGTGGGCGTCGAGGAACTGCCGGTAGAGGATCGAAAACAGCCAGGCGCGCAGATCGCCCTCGATACGTTTATCGGCCCAGGCGACGATGGCGCGCTCCAGGGTCGATTGCACCAGGTCATCGGCGCTGCTGCTGTTGCGCGTCAGGGACAGGGCAAAACGCCGCAACCTGGGAATGAGTTCACGTAACTGTTCGTCGAGTTCATGCATGGGCGTCTGGCTGGTCACTACGCTGGGACTAGAGAGACGTCCGGCGTTGAAGGTTATTCCCCGTCCCGCAAAATAAATCCAGGGCCTGGGAATAGAGCCAATCGGCGTTCGTCTTAATGCTCCGACCTTATGTTTCAGCCTGAGGCCTCTGGCCCTGGAGTTCCTGCATGGTAGATCACTCATCACCCCCCCGTCCTCCTTTGAGCACTGCGAGCCTGATCGCACGACTTGCCGGCATCGGTGCCGTGGTTGCGGTTGTTGCCGGGGCATTTGCCTACGTCAATGGCACGCTCGACCCACAACGCCTGCGGCCAAAAACCTTGGTCAATGCTCTGGAAACCAATAACGGCGTGCATCCGGGCTTTCGCCGTAACCATGCCAAGGGCGTATGCGTGGCGGGTTATTTCGAGAGCAGTACCGAGGCCCGTGCCTATTCCAACGCCCAAGTGTTCAGCGAGGCCAAGACTCCGATCATCGGCCGCTTTGCCTTGCCCAGCGGCAACCCCTACGCGCCGGACAGCAGTGTGCCGATTCGCAGTTTCGCCGTGCAGTTCAGCCAGGCTAACGGCCAGCAATGGCGTACGGGGATGAACAGCATGCCGGTGTTCCCGGTGGGCACGCCCGAGGCGTTTTACCAGTTGCTCAAGGCCGGTGCGCCAGACCCGGCCACCGGCAAGCCGAACCCGTCAAGCATGCCGGCGTTTTTTGCCGCACACCCGGAGACAGCGCCATTCCTGGCCTGGGTCAAGACCGCCAAGCCATCGGCCAGTTATGCGACTGAAACCTATAACGGCATCAACGCGTTTTACCTGGTGGCTGCCGATGGTACGCGCCAGGCCGTGCGTTGGGAGGTGGTGCCCCAGAGCCAGGACGCGGCGGGTTATACCGCACCTGCTGGCAGTGACTTCCTCGAGCAGGACTTGGTGCGACGCCTGGCCGCCGGGCCGTTGCGTTGGCAGTTGAACATGACCCTGGCCAACCCAGGCGACCCGCTGGCCGACGCAAGCAAGACCTGGACCGGCGCGCACAAGGTCCTCAACGCCGGCACGTTGGTGCTGCAAAGCAGCCAGCCCCAGGCAGACGGTGATTGCCGCGATATCAACTTTGACCCGCTGATTCTGCCCAGTGGTATCCAAGCCTCCAACGACCCCTTGCTGGCCGCCCGTTCGGCCGCGTATGCCAGTTCGTACCTACGCCGCGCCGGTGAAGTCAGCCCGTTGCACAGCGCCCCTCAGGAGTCGAAGCCATGAATGCTCAACCACGGTTCTTTGCGCCCCTGGCGCGCGTGCTGCACTGGCTGATGGCGTTGATGATCATCGCCATGCTGTTTATCGGCGCGGGTCTGGCGGCGTCGGTGTCGGAGCGCCATGAGTGGCTGATCCACCTGCACAAGCCGCTGGGCATTGCGATTCTGGCGCTGGTGATCGTGCGCCTGGCGGTGCGTTTCTCGACGCGCCAACCGCCGTTGCCAGCGGATTTGCCAGTGTGGCAAAGGCTCGCAGCCAAGGCCTCCCATGTGCTGTTGTACGCCTTGATGCTGGTGTTGCCGCTGCTGGGTTGGGCGATGATTTCAGCGGCTGGCGACCCGGTGATGCTCAGCAGTAACCTGCAACTGCCCGCACTGGTGGGGGCGAATGCGCCGTTGTTCGCGCTGTTGCGCAAGGCCCACGGCTACCTGGCCTATCTGCTGTTTCTCACCGTGCTGGTGCATCTGGCGGCCGCGTTGTTCCACGGTTTGATCCGCCGCGATGGTGTCTTGCAAAGCATGACCGGCAGCAAGGATTGACCGCTCTTGTGGCGAGCGAGCTTGCTCGCGCTGGGCTGCGAAGCAGCCCCAAAACAGCCTGCTCGGTGTGTCAGGTGATCCGGCAGTGATTTTCATGGGGCCGCTATGCGGCCCAGCGCGAGCAAGCTCGCTCGCCACAAAGAGCTCGCCTCAGGGGTTAGCGCAAACGCCCGACGATATCAGCGACGCTGCTCAACACGTCCTTGCCCAACTGTTTCGAACGATCGCCTGACCAGCCAGTTCGCAGGTTGGGCGCGTCGTCGTTGTCCTTGAAGGGCATTTCCAGGGTCAGGGACAGGCAGTCGTACTTTTCCCCCACCGCGTTGCAGGCCAGGGTCATGTTGGCTTGGCCGGGCAGGTCGCGGGTGTAGCCGTGGGTGGTCTGGAAGTCTCGTGTCAGGTGGCTCAAGTGGCTGCGGAAGTGTTTTTCCAGGGCTTCGATACGCGGGGTGTAGCCAGGGTTGCCTTCGCAGCCGGCGGTGAACACGTAGGGGATTTCTTCATCGCCGTGGATGTCGAGGAACATATCCACGCCGTACTTTTCCATCTGTTGCTGAACGAACAGCACTTCGGGGCTGAGTTCCTGGCTGGCGCTTTGCCAGGCGCGGTTCAGGTCCTGGCCCACGGCGTTGGTGCGCAGGTGGCCGTGGAAGGCGCCATCCGGGTTCATGTTCGGTACCAGGTACAGATCGGCGACGGCCAGCAGTTTTTTCAGTTCGTCGTCGCCGTCCTTTTGCAGGCGCTCAATCACGCCCTCCATAAACCATTCGGCCATGTGCTCACCGGGGTGCTGCTGGGCGATGATCCACACCTTGCGCCGGCCCTCGATTCCTTTGCCTCGGCGCAGCAGTTGAATATCGCGGCCTTCAGTGCTCTTGCCGGTGGCCAGCAGGGTGACCCCGGCGTACTTCAGGGCTTGCTCGATCAGCCAGTCATGGCGTTCACGGCTGTAGGGCTCGAAGTAGGCAAACCAGGCGTGCTTTTCCCGGGTCTGGAGGTTGATGTGCAGGATCTCGCCATCAAAGCGCGTCGGTACCCGGAACCAGTTGATATGGTCGTAGGACGCCACGGCGTTGTAGCCGCTCCAGGCATGCTTGTAGGACGAGCGCCCTGCGTTGCTCAAGCGAAAGGTATGGGTGTGCCCCACGTGCATGCCTTCGGCCTTGAAGTGGAACCATTGGTAGTGATCGCTGCGGGTGTCGGGTTTGATTGCCAGCAACAACTGATAAGCGTCGCTGGCATCCAGGACCTGGATGTTGCCGCTGTCGAAGTCGGTGCTGATCTTGATGGAGGTCAAGGCCACGGTCATAGTCTGGTTGCCTGAATATGAGTGATGTGGCGGCTATCTTACACAGACGTTCGGTAAAACCTGGATGCAAAAATTGTTGCAGGGGGAGGGGGCGTCATCCCTGACGCCGCCGCAGCTTAGAGTCTATGAGATTGATTCTCAAGCGCTAATTCGCAGAGATACGCGCTAGAGCACTCGGACGACTTTCTTTGGGCGATAGTCTTTTGCTACCATGCGCGCCATCAAGCAACACACAGTCTTCATTAGCCTGAAGCCATGCCAGGAAAACTGGCAAAAAAAAGACCCGGCCAAAGAGCCGGGTCAAAAACCGTGATTAGCCTGATGAGGAGATATTCCAAGAGTCCGACCTAAGGTCTCTTGGTCTATC
This sequence comes from Pseudomonas sp. MF6751, assembly GCF_016613265.1. NCBI lineage: Bacteria > Pseudomonadati > Pseudomonadota > Gammaproteobacteria > Pseudomonadales > Pseudomonadaceae > Pseudomonas > Pseudomonas sp. MF6751. The sequence continues at coordinate 84,147 of NZ_JAENSV010000013.1, read as the reverse complement.
GACTGATCTCGCGATCAGCTGAGCCCAATAATAATCATTATCATTTGCAAGTCAAATGTTTTTATCCGTGGGATAGAAATATTTTTCTTTAATACCTGCTAAGCGTTTGCCGCCGCTCCTGGCGCTTGCAACGACCGCTCCACCATCGCCTTCGCCATATCGATCAAATACACCACCGAAAACGCCAGGTCGCGCTGGTTGCCCTGATGGCTGCACGCCGACTCGTAGGCGGTAGCCGCTGCACTGCGCAACAGGTCCGAGGCGTGTATCAGGGCCTCCTCCTGGCTGACTTCGGGTTTGATCGCGAACATGGCCCCGTCCGAATCCGGCGTCGACCGATTTTCTTTCAAGTAGTAGTCCAGTGCGCGCTGGGCCGCGCCACTGTTGCACATGTCGTTTACTTCAGTCAGTTCGGGCGTTGGGTGCGTGCGGGTCGTCATAAGCGGCAATACTCCGGTGGGTGTCGAAATCCTTGGGCTTGATGATAGTACGTATCGTATTCCTGTCGTTTTATGGATTACTACAAACTGTTTATTGCCCGCAAAAATGGGCGCCGTATTGTGATGCGCCATGGATAACTGGATAGCGTTGGTCAAGGCCAACATGAAAGACCGCAAGGTCACGCAGGATGAACTGGCGCGGCGCCTGGGCATGTCCCAGGGCGGCGTCGGCCATTGGCTCAATAAACGCCGTGTGCCGAGCCTGGCAGACATGAACCGTGTGCTCGCCGAACTGGGGTTGGGGTATTTGGAGGTGGCGCTGGAGATTCGTGAACGGGCCGCGCAAGTGCCGGAACTGGACCCCCACTACAATCCGTATTTCCGCTACCCGGTCAGCGACTGGAAGCAGGCCTGCGAGCTGCGTGAGGAGCGTGCGCCTTATAGAGCCGAGCGCTACGAATTGACCGATTACCACGCCCGAGGCGAGGCATTCTGGCTGCCGGTGACGGGAGACGCCATGACCGCCCCCACCGGCATGAGCATTGCGGCTGGCATGATGATCCTGGTTGACCCGGCCATCGCACCCGAGCCCGGCAGGCTGGTGGTGGCCCAATGGGCCGGTAACCCCCAGGCCACCTTTCGCCAATTGCAGGAAGAAAGCGGCCAGCACTACCTGGTGCCGCTCAACCCCACTTACCCCAAGGTGCTGCTCACCGACGGCTGCCGCCTCCTGGGTGTGGTGGTGCAAGCCACGGCGAAGTTCTAGCCGGCCGTTTCGAGCTCCACCAGCGCGCTGCCTTCGGCTACCATTTCACCTTCCTGGCAGAACAGCGCCTTGACCACCCCGGCGTGGGGCGCACGGATGCTGTGCTCCATCTTCATGGCTTCGAGCACCACCAGTTGAGTACCCGCCTCAACGGTTTGGCCCACCTCCACGAGCACCCGCACGATGCTGCCGTTCATGGGTGCGGTGAGGCCGCCCTGATGGGATTGATTGGCCTCGACCGCCGCAATCGGGTCGAACAGGCTGACGGCATGCATCTCGCCGTCCCAACGCAGGTACAGGCTGCCTTCACTGCGCACCGCCAGATGAGCACGGCGCACGCCCTGATGTTCAGTCAGCAACTGTTCACCGCATAACTGAGACGGTTGCCCGGTCAGTGTCACCAACCGATCCTGCCCATTGCAGCTCAGGTGCAGCGACACCTCGGCAGGCAGGCCCACGCGAAAGCCCTGGTGACTGGCCCAAGGCCCGTCACCCATCGGCAAGCTCTGCATAAACGCCGAGCCCGCCGCCTGCCAGAACTCATCGCTCAAGGCTCCTGGCGTCGGCAACAGCTCACCCTGATAGCGCGGGATAAACCCGGTATCCAACTCGGCCGCGGCAAACGCAGGGTGCCCGATGATGCGCCGCAAAAAGCCCAGGTTGGTCTTGAGCCCGCCGACCGCAAACTCATCCAGCATGCTCAATAAGCGCAGGCGCGCCTGTTCGCGGTCTTCACCCCAGGCAATCAACTTGCCGAGCATCGGGTCGTAGAACGGCGACACGCTGTCGCCTTGCTCGACGCCGCTATCCACCCGGCGTCCAGGGCCCGGGCTGGACTCGCGGTACAGCGCCAGGTGCCCGGTGGCCGGCAGAAAGTCATTGGCCGGGTCTTCGGCATACAGCCGCACTTCAATTGCATGACCGTTCAACGCGACCTGCTCTTGCGTGATCGGCAGCGCCTCGCCCTGGGCAACCCGGATCTGCCAGGCCACCAGGTCGAGGCCGGTAATGGCTTCGGTCACCGGATGTTCCACTTGCAGCCGTGTGTTCATCTCCATGAAGAAAAACTCGCCACGGGCATCCAGCAAAAACTCCACCGTACCTGCGCCGACATACCCGATGGCCTGGGCAGCGCGCACGGCCGCTTCGCCCATGGCCCGGCGCTGCTCGACACTCAAGCCGGGTGCCGGGGCTTCTTCCACGACTTTCTGATGGCGCCGCTGGATCGAGCAGTCGCGTTCATTGAGGTACAAGCAATGACCCTGCTGGTCGGCAAACACTTGGATCTCGACATGCCGCGGCTTGAGCAGGTATTTCTCCACCAGCATCTGCCCGTTGCCGAACGACGACAGCGCCTCACGCTGGGCGGAAGCCAGGGCTTCGGCCAGTTGGCTGACGTCCTCGACCACCTTCATGCCCTTGCCACCGCCACCCGCCGTGGCCTTGAGCAGCACCGGGTAGCCGATACGCTCACAGGCGGCGCGGAAGGTCTCCAGGTCCTGGGCCTCGCCGTGATAACCCGGCACAAGGGGTACGCCAGCCGTTTCCATCAAGGCCTTGGCCGCGGATTTGCTGCCCATGGCGTCGATGGCCGAGGCGGGCGGGCCGAGGAAGATCAAGCCTGCCGCCTCGATGGCCCGGGCGAAGCCGGCGTTTTCCGAGAGGAAGCCGTAGCCGGGGTGAATCGCCTGGGCGCCGCTGGCGTGGGCGGCGGCAATCAGCTTGTCGATTTGCAGGTAACTGTCGGTGGCCTTGCTGCCGCCCAGGTCGACGCGGATATCGGCTTCACGGCTATGGCGGGCATCGCGGTCGATGGCGCTGTGCACAGCCACGGTGGTCAACCCCATGGCCTTGGCGGTACGCATGACCCGGCAGGCGATTTCGCCACGGTTGGCCACCAGAACGGTGTTGAGTGTGCTCATGAACGCGGCTCCTGGGTTTGCCAACTTGGCGCACGTTTTTGCAGAAATGCACGCAAACCTTCCTGGCCCTCGGCGCTCACCCGGATGCGCGCAATGGCGTTTTCGCAATAGCGGCGCAGCGCGGGGGTGAGGGCACCGTTGCCCACTTCGCGCAGCAAATCCTTACTGGCACGCATGGCCGCCGGGCTGTTTTGCAGCAGGTTGGTGACCCACTGGTCCACCTGTTGATCCAGGCTCTCGGCGGGATAACTTTCCGCCAGCAAGCCGATCTCCCTTGCGCGTTGGCCGCCGAACCGCTCGGCTGTGAGTGCATAACGACGGGCAGCGCGTTCGCCGATGGCCTGCACCACGAACGGGCTGATCACCGCCGGCGCCAGGCCGATACGCACTTCCGACAGGCAGAACTGCGCGTCATCGGCACCGATGGCCATGTCACAGCAGCTGATCAGGCCCAGCGCGCCCCCGTAGGCCGCACCTTGCACCACCGCCAGCGTGGGGATTTTCAGTTTGGACAGGTTGTACATCAGCTCCGCCAGTTCCCGGGCGTCGTCCAGGTTGGTGTGGTAGTCCAGCTCGGCCGATTGCTGCATCCAGGCCAGGTCGGCACCGGCGCTGAAGTGCTTGCCACGCCCGCGCAGTACCAGGAAGCGCAGGGACGGGTCGCCTTGTACGCGGTCAAGGGCCAGGATCAATTCGCGGATCATCTCGGCGTTGAACGCGTTGTTCTTGGCTTCACGGCTGAGCCACAGCGTGGCAAAGCCACGGCGGTCAGTGATCAGTTCGAGGGTGTTGAAGTCGCTCATGCAAGGAGCTCCATGATAATGAGAGGCCTCCTGTAGGAGCGAGCTTGTTGTGGCGAGCAAGCTTGCTTGCGCTGGGGTGCGCAGCGCCCCCAAAAAAGCCGGGACTGCTGCGCAGTCAGCGGGAGCAAGCTCCCTCGCCACAACAGGCGCGCTCCTACAGGTTACATGCGGAACACGCCGAAGCGGCTCGGCTCGATGGGGGCGTTCAGTGCGGCGGACAAGGCCAGGGCCAGCACGTCACGGGTCTGCAGCGGGTCGATCACGCCGTCATCCCACAAGCGCGCGCTGGAGTAGTAGGGATGGCCCTGGGTTTCATACTGGTCGAGGATCGGCTGCTTGATCGCGGCTTCCTCCTCGGCACTGAAACCGTTGCCGGCGCGTTCAGCCTGTTCGCGCTTGACCTGCGCCAACACCCCGGCGGCCTGTTCGGCCCCCATCACGCCAATGCGTGCGTTGGGCCACATCCACAAAAAGCGCGGGTCGTAGGCGCGGCCACACATCCCATAGTTCCCCGCACCAAAGCTGCCACCGATGATCACGGTGAATTTCGGCACCTTGGCGCACGCCACGGCGGTGACCAGCTTGGCGCCGTGCTTGGCAATGCCGCCGGCTTCGTACTTCTGGCCGACCATGAAGCCGGTGATGTTTTGCAGGAACAGCAGCGGAATCCCGCGCTGGCAGGCCAGTTCGATAAAGTGCGCGCCTTTTTGCGCGGCTTCGGCGAAGAGGATGCCGTTGTTGGCCAGGATCGCTATCGGGTAGCCATGCAAGTGCGCAAAGCCGCACACCAGGGTCGTGCCGAACAGGGCCTTGAACTCATCGAACACCGAGCCGTCCACCAGCCGTGCGATGACTTCGCGCACATCAAAGGGTTGCTTGGCATCCGCCGGGATCACGCCGTACAACTCTTCGCTGCTGTACAGCGGCGCCACCGGCGAGCGTTGCAGCAGCTCACCCTGCTTGCGCCAATTGAGGTTGGCCACGCTGCGCCGCGCCAGCGCCAGGGCGTGCTCATCGCTGTCGGCATAGTGGTCGGCCACGCCCGAGACCTTGCAGTGCACATCGGCACCGCCCAGGTCTTCGGCGCTCACCACTTCACCGGTGGCAGCCTTCACCAGCGGCGGGCCGGCGAGGAAGATGGTGGCTTGCTGGCGCACCATGATCGCTTCGTCGGCCATGGCCGGCACGTAGGCGCCGCCGGCGGTGCACGAGCCCATCACCACGGCAATCTGGGGAATGCCCTGGGCGCTCATATTGGCCTGGTTGAAGAAGATCCGCCCGAAGTGCTCACGGTCGGGGAATACCTCGTCCTGGCGCGGCAGGTTGGCGCCACCGGAGTCCACCAGGTAGATACACGGCAGGCGGTTCTGCTCGGCTATGGTCTGGGCGCGCAGGTGTTTTTTAACGGTCAGCGGGTAGTAGGAGCCGCCTTTGACCGTGGCATCGTTGGCCACAATCATGCATTCGACGCCTTCCACCCGGCCGATGCCGGCAATCACCCCGGCAGCCGGGACGTCTTCGCCATACACCTGGTGGGCGGCCAGTTGGCTCAGCTCGAGAAACGGCGAACCCGGGTCGAGCAGGCGGTTGATACGCTCGCGGGGCAACAGTTTGCCGCGTGAGGTGTGGCGTTCCTGGGCCTTGGCGCCGCCACCTTGATGGACGTGGGCGAGCAGGCTGTGCAGGGCGTCGACCTGTTCAAGCATCGCCGCGCGGTTGGCGGAAAATTCCGCCGAGCGCGGGTTGAGCTGGGTGTGCAGGGTGGCCATGGGCGTGCTCCTTCAGCGGGTTTCGTTGAACAGTTCGCGACCGATCAACATCCGCCGAATCTCACTGGTGCCCGCACCAATTTCGTAGAGCTTGGCGTCACGCAGCAGGCGCCCGGCGGGGAACTCATTGATATAGCCATTGCCGCCCAGAATCTGGATTGCATCCAGGGCCATTTGCGTGGCGCGCTCGGCGCTGTAGAGGATCACGCCCGCAGCGTCCTTGCGCGTGGTCTCGCCGCGTTCGCACGCCTGGGCCACCGCGTAGAGGTAGGCGCGGCTAGCGTTGAGCTGGGTGTACATATCGGCAACCTTGCCCTGGATCAATTGGAATTCGCCGATGCTCTGGCCGAACTGCTTGCGGTCGTGGATGTAGGGCACGATCAAGTCCATGCATGCCTGCATGATCCCGGTAGGGCCACCGGAGAGCACCACGCGCTCGTAGTCCAGGCCGCTCATCAACACTTTCACGCCGCCATTGAGCACGCCGAGGATGTTTTCTTCGGGCACCTCGACGTCGTCGAAAAACAGCTCGCAGGTGTTGGAGCCGCGCATGCCCAGCTTGTCGAATTTATTGCTGCGGCTGAAGCCTTTCCAGTCGCGCTCGACGATGAAGGCGGTGATGCCGTGAGGGCCTTTTTCCAGGTCGGTCTTGGCGTAGATCACATAGGTATTGGCGTCCGGGCCGTTGGTGATCCAGGTCTTGCTGCCATTGAGTACGTAATGGTCGCCGCGCTTGTCGGCGCGCAGTTTCATCGACACCACGTCGGAACCGGCATTCGGCTCGCTCATGGCCAGGGCGCCGATGTGCTCGCCGCTGATCAGCTTGGGCAGGTACTTGAGTTTTTGTGCGTGGTTGCCGTTGCGGTTGATCTGGTTGACGCACAGGTTGGAATGCGCCCCGTAGGACAACGCCACCGAGGCTGAGCCACGGCTGATTTCTTCCATGCTCACCACATGGGCCAGGTAACCCAGGCCGGCACCGCCGTATTCCTCGGGCACAGTGATGCCCAGCAGGCCCATGTCGCCGAACTTGCGCCACAGGTCGGCGGGGAACAGGTTGTCGATGTCGATCTGGGCCGCGCGCGGTGCGATCTCCTTGGCCACGAAGGACTGCACCTGGTCGCGCAGCATGTCGATGGTCTCGCCGAGGGCGAAGTTCAGGGACGGGTAACTCATGGACAGGCACCTTAATGTGAGCTTTGTTGTTGTGTGGGCAGGGCGCGGGAGGAGGGCGCTCACCTTTACGTTAACGTAAGCTTGCGTTGCGGCGCTGTCAATCGTAGTTTACGTATACGTCAACCTACAAAAAAGATAACAGGGGTCGTTATGGATCAACCGAACCAGAGTTACAGCCGTGGCTCCCAGGACAAGGCCTTGCTGGCCATGACCATTGGCCAGGCATTCGATCGCACCGTCGCTCAGCATCCACATGGCGAAGCCTTGGTGGTGCGCCACCAGCAGCAGCGCTACACCTGGCGGCAGCTGGCCGAGACGGTTGAGCTGCACGCCCGCGCGTTCCTCGCCTTGGGCATGCAAACCGGCGACCGCCTGGGTATCTGGGCACCTAACTGTGCCGAGTGGCTGATCTGCCAGGTGGCGAGCGCCAAGCTCGGGGTGATCCTGGTCAATATCAACCCGGCCTATCGCAGCAGCGAGTTGGACTACGTGCTCAAACAATCCGGCTGCCAATGGCTGGTATGCGCCGGCTCGTTCAAAAGCTCCGATTACCACGCCATGCTCCAGGCGTTGAAGCCCGACTTGCGCGGCCTTATCAGCCTCGACCCCAGCCCGCCGCCGGAATTCATGCCCTGGTCGCAGTTGGCGGCCCTTGGCGCAGGCGTGCCGTCCGAGCAACTGCACAGCCGCCAGGCCAGCCTGCATTTCGATCAACCCGTGAATATCCAGTACACCTCCGGCACCACCGGCTTCCCCAAGGGCGCCACCCTCAGTCACCACAACATCCTCAATAACGGTTACATGGTCGGTGAAAGCCTGGGCCTGACGGCAGGGGACCGCCTGGTGATCCCGGTGCCGCTGTATCACTGCTTCGGCATGGTCATGGGCAACCTCGGTTGTATCACCCACGGCACCACCATGATCTACCCCAATGACGGCTTCGACCCGCTGCTGACGCTGAGCGCCGTCGCCGAAGAACAAGCCACTGGCTTATATGGCGTGCCGACCATGTTCATCGCGCTGCTTGATCACCCACGCCGAGCCGAGTTCGACTTGTCCAGCCTGCGCACCGGGATCATGGCCGGGGCGACATGCCCGATCGAGGTGATGCGTCGGGTCATCCATGAGCTGCACATGGGGGAGGTGCAGATTGCCTATGGCATGACTGAAACCAGCCCGGTGTCGCTACAGACCGGCGCAGATGACGATATCGAGCGGCGTGTTACCACGGTGGGCCGCACCCAACCGCAACTGGAAACCAAGATTGTCGACGAGGCCGGTAACACTGTGGCGCGTGGTGTGATCGGTGAGTTATGCACCCGAGGCTATAGCGTGATGCTGGGTTACTGGAACAACCCTGAAGGCACCCGCGAGGCAATTGATGAGGCTGGCTGGATGCACACCGGCGACCTGGCGACCATGGATGAGCAGGGTTACGTGTGCATTGCCGGGCGTAACAAGGACATGATCATTCGCGGTGGCGAGAACGTTTACCCGCGTGAGCTGGAAGAGTTTTTCTTTACTCATCCGGCCGTGGCGGACGTGCAGATCGTTGGCATCCCGGATGAACGTTATGGCGAAGAGATTGTTGCCTGGATCAAGTTCCATCCCGGTCAGGTGGCCAACGAGCTGGAGTTGTTGAGCTGGTGCAAGGACCGCATCGCCCATTTCAAGACGCCCAGGCATTTCAAATTCGTGGATGAGTTTCCGATGACAGTCACGGGCAAGATCCAGAAGTTTCGCATGCGCGAGATTTCCATCCAGGAGCTGCAAGCGCGCTGACAACGTCAAACCCCTGTGGGAGCTGGCTTGCCTGCGATGGCGGCCTGACTGCCGGCCCACATCTACCTGTTACCCCGCGAACCTGCTGCGCCACCAAAATAGTTAAACCCAGAAAGCACAAAGGGGACCCGAAGGTCCCCTTTAATTTGTCGTTGCGTGCTCTTTTCTTATTATTGAGGGGCGGCCTGTTGTTGTTTTTGGTAGCCGTGGCCCGTACCGCTTTTTTGGCGACCCCCATCCGGGGTCAAGAGCAAACGTATTTTTTTGAACGCTGACCTGCTTCTTCGTAAACGATCCAACCAGTGGGTAGCTACCTGAGGTAGTTTTATTTTTCTCTATCCGGTTGCGGGTTGCGGCATGCCGTACCCTGGGAAGCACATCTTCTCCAAAAAAATCTGTTAGCTGCGTCTCTGCCGTGTTGTTTTTGTTATGTCAGAGTCGTTTCGTCTTATTTTTATTAGGTTTGGCGCTTTTTATTCTTGTTATGCCATAGAGATAGCAGAAGGCGTGCCAACTTTTTAAAAGTCTTTAAAATCAATGATTTGTATTTTTGGTCAATATTTTCTTTCAGTCGGTGCGGCGGATTTTGTTCCCGCGTTACCCGTTACGTCGGTGTGCGGTAACACATTGTCACAGCTGTGCTACTCACCCGGCGTTACGCACCTTCGCCACGCGGGACCCCGTTGGCCGTCCCAGCACCTGGCTGATCTGCTGGCCGGCGCCAATCAAGCGTTCCAGGTCGATACCCGTGTCGATACCCAGGCCGTTGAGCAGGTACAGCACGTCCTCGGTGGCGACGTTACCGCTGGCGCCCTTGGCGTAGGGGCAGCCGCCCAGGCCTGCGATAGAGCTGTCGAACACCGTGATGCCCTCCAGCAGGCTGGCATAGATGTTGGCGATGGCCTGCCCGTAGGTGTCGTGGAAGTGCCCGGCCAGCTTGTCCCGTGGCACTTGCGCGCCGACCACTTCGAACAGGCGCCGGGTAGCGCCCGCCGTGCCGGTACCGATGGTGTCGCCCAGGGACACTTCATAGCAGCCCATGGCATACAGCTCGCGGGCGACCGCCGCCACTTGCTCCGGGGCGATATCGCCTTCATAGGGGCAACCCAGTACACAGGACACATAGCCGCGCACGCTGACGCCGTGCTGCTTGGCGGCGGCCATGATCGGTGCGAAGCGCTCCAGGCTCTCGCTGATGGAACAATTGATATTGCGCTGGGAGAACGCCTCGGACGCCGCCGCAAACACCGCGACTTCCTTGACCCCGGCCGCCAGCGCATCCTCGAACCCGCGCAGGTTCGGTGCAAGTGCGCCATAGGTCACGCCGGGCTTGCGCTGGATCTGCGCAAATACCTCGGCGGAGCCGGCCATTTGCGGCACCCACTTGGGGGAAACAAAACTGCCGACTTCGATGTAGCTCAAGCCAGCGGCGCTCAAGGCGTCTACCAATCGGACTTTATCCGCCACGCTGATGGGCTGGGCTTCGTTCTGCAAACCGTCGCGCGGGCCGACTTCAACCAGGCGTACGTGGGAGGGGAGGGACATGGCAGTTACCTTCTGGTCAATGGCCGGCTTGGCTGATGGTCTGCGCCAGGGCCTGGGTGCAACGCTCTTCAGCGGTGTCCAGTTCCAGCTTCATCTGTTCGATATCCAGCAGTTGCTGTTCCAACTGTTCACGGCGTTCGGCGATCTTGGCCAGCATGCTGTTGAGTTGGATCTGGTTGCCGCCGGTGGGGTCGTAGAGTTCGATCAGTTCGCGGCATTCGGCCAGGGAGAAGCCGATGCGCTTGCCACGCAGGATCAGCTTGAGGCTGACCTTGTCCCGCGCCGAGTAAATGCGCTCCTGGCCCCGACGTTCGGGGGCCAGCAGGCCTTGTTCTTCATAGAAACGAATGGCGCGGGTGGTGATGTCGAGCTCGCGGGCGAGGTCGGAGATGCTGTAGGTGGTGCTCATGGCGGTGCTCAAGGAAGTCTTGGCGCTAAGCTAATTGCAGGTTGACGTAAACGTCAAGGCTGCAGGACTTTCTTTTCCTGGGCCGTCACCTGCTGGCACAACTCGATCATCTGCTCACGCATCCAGCGGTTCGCCGGGTCCTGGTCGGTGCTTTCGTGCCAGTACAAATGGGTTTCCACCGGCGGCACGTTGTTGACCGGCAAATGGAACCAGTGCAGTTCATGACGGCGAGCGAAACGCTCGGGCACGGTCATCACCATGTCGGTCTGTTGCAGCACCTGGGAAGCCATCAGGTAATGCTGGGAACGCAGGGCGATCTTGCGCTGAATGCCCATCTTGCCCAAGGCCAGGTCCACATAGCCCAAACCGTTGCGGCGGCTGGAGATATGGATATGGGTCAGCGACAGGTAATCATCCAGCGTGAATTTGTCCTTGCCCGCCATCGGGTGGCCCTTGCGCATGGCACACACGTAGTGGTCTTCCATCAGCTTGACGTGACGTACCTGCGGGTCGGTGTTGAGCGGTGCATCCACGGCAAAGTCCAGGCGCCCGGCCGCCAGTTCCTTGGTGGTCTCGCGGCGTTTGGACAGGAAACTCTCGATTACCACGGTCGGCGCCAGGCGACGCAGGCGCTGGAACAGCAGCGGCAGGATCACGGCCTCGGTCAGGTCGGTCATGCTGATACGGTAGGTCTTGGCCGCCTGCTGCGGGTTGAAGATGCGGCTTTCCTGCACGGACACGCGCAGCAGCGACAACGCATTGCGCACCGGGCCGATGATGTTCTGCGCCATGGGCGTGGGCACCATGCCTTGGGCGGTGCGCACGAACAGCGGGTCGTTGAAGGTTTCGCGCAACCGTGCCAGGGCGTTGGACACCGCCGGCTGGGTGATACCGACGATCTGGCCGGCGCGGGTCAGGTTGGCTTCGGTGTAGATCGCATCAAAGACGATGAAGAGGTTGAGATCGACCTTGCTCAGATTCATTTCGTTGCGCTCTTATTGTGAGGTGCTCATACGCCGATCATATATCGGTGATGAATGTTAATACACGGCGAGAATAGGCTAGGTAAATTATCAGCGCTGTTCTAGCATCGAATGCATGACCTAAACAACCTCTCAGAGAAGGGAGCTGCTCATGGATTTCGCCTATTCGCCCAAGGTTCAGGAACTGCGTGAACGCGTCACTGCGTTCATGGACGCTTATGTCTACCCGGCCGAACCGGTGTTCGAACGCCAAGTCAGCGAAGGTGATCGCTGGCAGCCCACGGCGATCATGGAAGAACTCAAGGCCAAGGCGAAGGCCGAGGGCTTGTGGAACCTGTTCCTGCCGGAATCCGAACTGGGCGCTGGCCTGACCAACCTTGAATATGCACCCTTGGCGGAAATCATGGGCCGCTCGTTGCTGGGCCCCGAGCCATTCAACTGCTCGGCTCCCGACACCGGCAATATGGAAGTGCTGGTGCGCTACGCCAACGAAGAACAGAAACAGCGCTGGCTCGAACCCTTGCTGCGCGGCGAGATTCGTTCCGCCTTTGCCATGACCGAACCGGATGTGGCGTCCTCGGACGCCACCAACATGGCCGCCCGCGCCGAACGCCAGGGCGACGAGTGGGTGATCAACGGCAAGAAGTGGTGGACCTCCGGCGCCTGCGACCCGCGCTGCAAGATCCTGATCTTCATGGGCCTGAGCAACCCCGATGCGCCGCGTCACCAGCAGCACTCGATGATCCTGGTGCCAGTCGATACCCCAGGCGTGAAGATCCTGCGGCCGCTGCCGGTATTCGGCTACGACGATGCGCCCCACGGCCATGCCGAAGTGCTGTTCGACAATGTGCGTGTGCCTTATGAAAACGTGTTGCTGGGCGAAGGCCGTGGCTTCGAGATCGCCCAGGGGCGCCTTGGCCCAGGCCGCATCCACCACTGCATGCGTTCGGTCGGTATGGCCGAACGCGCATTGGAGTTGATGTGCAAACGCTCGGTCAGCCGCACTGCCTTCGGCAAGCCTTTGGCGCGGTTGGGCGGCAATATCGACAAGATCGCCGACTCACGCATGGAAATTGACATGGCCCGCCTGCTGACCTTGAAAGCGGCGTACATGATGGACACCGTGGGTAACAAAGTGGCGAAAAGCGAAATTGCCCAGATCAAGGTGGTGGCACCGAATGTGGCCTTGAAGGTCATCGACCGCGCGATCCAGATGCACGGCGGTGCCGGGGTGTCCAACGACTTCCCGCTGGCCTATATGTACGCCATGCAACGCACCCTGCGCCTGGCCGACGGCCCGGACGAAGTGCACCGAGCGGCGATTGGCAAGTTCGAGATTGGCAAATATGTGCCTCGGGAATTGATGCGCGGCGGGCACTAACACCGCGTCGCCTGTATTCGCGAGCAAGCCCGCTCCCACACTCGACCGCATTCTCAAGTTGGAAATCGGTCAAGTGTGGGAGCGGGCTTGCTCGCGAAGAGGCCAGTGCCAACCACACAAAACTCAAGCCTCAGTACACCCAAACCTCCACCCGCCGATTCTTGATCCGGCCTTCATCCGCAGTATTGGCCGCCACCGGCATCTGCGCGCCGAACCCGCGGATATCCTTGAGCACCACGCCGCTCTTGACCAGCTCCCGGCGTACTGCCATCGCCCGCAACTTCGATAGCAGCGCCGCACGTTGCGGATCATTCTTGGTGTCGCCAAACCCCACCAGCGTCACCTGTTTATTCAGCTTGCCGTGGCTTCTGATATAGGCGACCACGCGCCGCACATCCTGGCGCGCCTTATTGTCGAGGCTGGCGCTGCCCTCGTCGAAACGAAAATTCACCGTCAGGCGCTGAGCGTCTCGGGCGATGGCCTGGTAATCGTCGGGCATCGACGGGCGCGGCGCCACACCGATCGCTTGCACCTGCTGGGCGATAAAGCCATTGGCAGCCACAATCGCCTGGCCCTTGCTGCCTTGGGTAAACTCCACCAACGCCTTGGCCCATGGGTTGCGGGAAGAGGGCGGCAAGTAGAAGAACAGCCGACGTGACAGCGGGTAATCCTCGGTGGCGATCAGGCTGGTCAGCGGCAACATCGGTTGCGAGTCGCCGTCGACAATCGCCACCGCCTTGGCCTGGCGCACAGAGGGCAGGCCGATAAAACCGATGCCCTGGGGGTCCTGGCTCACCGCATCGGAAAGCTGTTCGCTGGATTCAAAGCGCTTGGCCGACGGCGCAAGCGGTTGGCCGCGGCGGCTCAGCACCAGTTCCCGGAAGGTGTCGAAGGTGCCGGATTGATCATCCCGGGCATATAAATGAATGGGCCCGCCTGTACCTCCCAGTGCCTCCCAAGTGTTGACCTCGCCGTTGAAGATTTGCGCCAATTGCTCGGTGTTGAGGCTATTGAGCGGGTTGCGCGGGTTGACGATGATTGCCAGGCCATCAATGGCGATCACATGCTCGGCGCCTGGGGTTTTCAAGTCCCCCAGGGGGTCGAGGTCCACCAACTCGCTGTCTTTGATCGGGCGGGACGCTGCGGCGAGGTCGGCGCGGTTATTTTTCAGCGCCGCAAAGCCGGTGCTGGAACCGTGGGCCGCGACCTCGATGGTGACCGTCTTGCCTTGGCGTGTCTTGCCAACCACGCGCTGTTCATTCGCCCCGGCACCCGGTTCAGCACGCACATCCTGCAAACCCTGATACTCCATCAAGCCTTTGACCAGCGCCGGGCCGAGTGCCGCGCCGACGGTGTTGGAGCCCTGGATGCGCAGGGCCGGGCCTTGGTCGGGAATGGGCAGAGGGGCCGCCACGGCGGGGAGGGCGATTGCAAAACACAGGAACAGAACGCGCAGCATCATGCCGGCACCTTCTTAGGCCAAAGGGAGTGCCGGGAGATTAAGTCAGTCGGATTGCAGCCATATGACCGACACGGGGCTGGCACCCCTGATCTCCTGTAGGAGCGAGCTTGCTCGCGAAAAACGTCAACGATAACGCGGGCTTCCTGAATAAACGCGGCGCCCTCAAGTTCTTCGCGAGCAAGCTCGCTCCTACAATCAGCTCAGTTCCAACCAGATCGGCGCATGGTCCGACGGTTTCTCCAACCCGCGCAGGTCGTAATCCACCCCCGCATCCTTGACCCGTGGCACCAACCCGGTGGATGCCATGATCACATCAATGCGCAGCCCGCGCTTGGGCTCGTCCTCAAAGCCACGGCTGCGGTAATCGAACCAGCTGAAGCGGTCGGTCACGTCCGGGTTGAGGTGGCGGAAGCTGTCCACCAGGCCCCAGTTCTTCAAGCGTGCCATCCATTCGCGTTCTTCCGGCAGGAAGCTGCACTTGCCGGTTTTCAGCCAGCGCTTGGCATTGTCGGCGCCGATGCCGATGTCGCAGTCCTCAGGGGAAATGTTCACGTCGCCCATCACCACCAGCGCCTGGTCATTGCTGAACTGGCTTTCCAGCAATTGCTGCAAGTCTTCATAGAAGCGCTGCTTGGCCGGGAACTTGGTTGGGTGGTCGCGGCTTTCGCCCTGAGGGAAGTAGCCGTTCATGATGGTCACTGGGTGGCCGTTTTCGTCGGCGAAGGTGCCCCAGATAAACCGGCGCTGGGCGTCTTCTTCATCGCTGGCAAAGCCTTTGTGCACGCTCAACGCTTCGTTGCGCGAGAGCAGGGCCACGCCGTAGTGGCCTTTCTGCCCGTGGTAGTACACGTGATAACCCAGGGCCTGCACTTCGGCCAACGGGAACTGATCATCGTGGACCTTGGTTTCCTGCAAACCGATCACGTCCGGTTGATGCTTTTCAATCAGCGCCGCCAACTGATGAGGGCGAGCACGCAGCCCGTTGATATTGAAGGAGACGATTTTCATGGTCGGCAGTCCAGTCTGGCAAAAGGGCGATGCTAGCCGACAAGTCGGATGGGGGCCAGCGTGGCGGTAGGATGAATGCGCTGCTAATGTCTGGGAACGACTGGAGCTGTGCAGGTTCGTACCCATAAGAACGCCACGTTTGAGTGGCGCCCAGGGAGATTGACTGTTATGCCAGACACTTCGACGGCCACTGCCGAAATCCGCCTGCTCAATAGCGGTTACTCCCGCGAAGCGCGATCCCTGCTGTACCAGGCGTATCGCCATGAGCCGACCTTCGCCTACATCTTCGAAGCCGAGCGGTCGGGCTATGAGCAGCGAGTACGTGCCACTGTGCGCGAACTGGTCAAGCAGCATTTTTTCCAGAAACTCCCGGCCATCGGCCTGTTCGTCAACGACCGGCTGATCGGCATTGCCCTGATTGCACCGCCCCAGCGGCGCCTGGGCATCACCGAAAGCTGGGCCTGGCAAATCCGCATGTGGCTGAGCACCGGTGTGCGTGGTACGCGGCGTTACCTGGAATACCATCATGCCGTCATGGCGTGCCTGCCCAACGAGTCTGTGCATGTGCTGCCGTTGCTGGGTATTCACCCGCAGTTCCAGGGCAAGCACCATGGTGAGCAGTTGCTGGAAGCGGTACACAATTGGTGTGCCGACGACCCGCATTCATCCGGCGTGGTGCTCGACACCGGCAACTCCCGTTATCTGGATTTCTACAAGCGCCAGGGCTATGAGGAAATCGGCGAAGTCGCCGTAGGGCCGGTGCGCGAGCATGTGTTTTTCCATCCCAATCCCCAGGCGTTACATCCTGCAACGGCTTGAGACAGAATTATTCAGAAGAATCCGGGTTCATAGTTCCTCTCTCGCTCGTGTAGCATCCGCGCCTATGAAGTTTCCAGGAAGATTTACCAGCGGCTTGATTCTGCTGTTCACGAGCTGTGGCGCATTGGCGCAAAGCGAACTGGACGTGCGGATCAAACCCTCGAACGACGCGCTGAAAGCCAACATCGAAGGCTATATCGGCGGGGTGGGCGATCGTGATGAAGAAGCCTTGCTGCGGTTCAGCCGTGGCGCCGAGGAGCAGGCGCGTAAAGCCGCGCAGGCTCTGGGCTACTATCAGCCACAGATTGCCAGCGATGTGAAGGGCGGCAAGAATCCGCGCCTGACCCTCACCATCGATCCCGGCGAGCCGGTGCACTTGCGCGACGTCACCATAAGGGTCGATGGCCAGGCCGCGAGCCTCAAGGCCTTTCGAGTGCCCGCCAGCGACGACCTCAAGCCCGGCGCCGTGCTCAATCACGGCCATTACGAAGACGCCAAGCGCCTGATCCAGAACCAGGCCTCGCGCTACGGGTTTTTCAGCGGGCGCTTCACCAGCCAGAAACTTGCCGTAGACCCTCAAGCGGGCGTGGCCGACATCGAACTCATTTACGACAGCGGCCCACGCTACAGCATGGGCAAGGTCAGCTTCACCGGCGACACGCCCTTTGATGAAGAGCTGTTGCAGCGCATGGTGCCGTTCAAACCCGGCACACCCTATGACTCCGAACTCGTCGCGGAACTCAACCAGAACCTGCAAGCCAGCGGCTTCTTCGAAGGCGTGCGCGTCGACGCCAGCCCCACCGCCGCCACCGATGATGTGATCCCCGTGGCGGTGCAACTGGACACCCGCAAGCCGCGCACCATGGGCCTGGGCCTGGGTTATTCCACTGACGTCGGCCCACGGGGCAAAGCCAACTGGACGCGCCATTGGGTCAATCCACAGGGCCACAGTTATGGCTGGGAAGCCGAACTGTCGGCGCCACGGCAGAACGTCGGGCTGTGGTACGACATCCCGCTCGACCCGCCGCTCACCGACAAGTTGCGCTTTGCCGGCGGCTATCAAAATGAAGAGATCGCCAACACCGACACCCTGAGCAAGTTGCTCACCATCGGCCCCGAATGGCACAGCAAGTTGCCCAGTGGCTGGACGCGGGTGATCTCCCTCAAGTACCAGCGCGAAGAATATCGCCTGGGCAATGACTCGGGCCTGAGTAACCTTCTGATGCCTGGCGTGAGTTATTCCTACTTGCGCAGTGACAACCGCATCGACCCGCACCATGGCTACCGCCTGATGTTCGACACCAAGGTCGCCAAAGAGGGCCTTGGGTCCGACACCAACCTGCTTTACGGCACAGCGACGGTCAAGGGCCTGACCACCTTGTGGGACAACCACCGCTTCCTGGGCCGTGCACAATTTGGCGGCAGTGCCACCAATGGCTACAAATCCGTGCCTCCTTCCTTGCGCTTCTTCGCCGGTGGTGACCAGAGCGTGCGCGGCTACGAGTACCAGACGCTATCGCCCGAGAACGATCGCGGCGACCGTATCGGCGGCCGCTACATGGTGGCCTTGAGCGCTGAGTATCAATATTCCATCACCGATAAATGGCGTATCGCGACCTTTGTCGACCAGGGCAACTCCTTCAACAATCTGGACCTGCCCAGCCTGAAAACCGGCGTGGGCGTCGGCGTGCGCTGGGTATCGCCGGTGGGGCCGATTCGCCTCGACCTGGCCCATGCCCTCGAAGATCCGGGCGGCATTCGCTTGCACTTTTCCATGGGGCCTGAGCTGTGATGCGTGGTTTGAAAATCGCGGGGCTGGCGTTGGTTGCCATCCTCGCCTTGCTGTTGTTGGCGCTGTGGTCAGTGCTTGGCACCCAGGCGGGCAGTCGCTGGGCCTTGGCCCAGGTGCCAGGTTTGAGCGTGGAAAATTTCCAGGGGCGCCTGGGCGGGCAGTGGAGTGCCGATCATTTGCTGTGGCAGCAGGATGGCAGCCGCGTCGAGCTGAATGCACCGACGTTTGACTGGTCACCCGGCTGCCTGCTGCGCATGACCCTGTGCATCAACCGACTGGATGTGGAACAGGTCAGCCTGGAGTTCGCCCCCAGTGCCGAAGAGAGCGACAGCGGGCCGATTCAACTGCCCGACCTGAAGCTGCCGGTTTCTCTCCAGTTGGGCGATGTGCGCATTGGCAGCCTGCTGTTCAACGGCAATGAAGAACTCAAGGGCCTGCAACTGGTGGCGCACTGGACTACCGCCGGCCTGCAGATCGACTCGGTGCATCTGCAGCGCGACGAGCTGGTACTGGACCTCGCCGGTCTGCTGCAACCCAGCGGCGATTGGCCGTTGAATGCCACCGGTAATCTGAGCTTGCCCTATGCGCCGGGGGGCGCGCCCTGGAGCGTTGCCCTCAAGCTTGAGGGCGACCTGCTCAAGACCCTCAAGCTCGACGCCGACAGCAGCGGCTACCTGCCGGCCAAGCTCACTGGCGAGCTGCAACCCCTGGTGGAAAACCTGCCGGCGCAGGTGCACATCACCTCCGAGTCGTTCAAACCCAGCGCAGACCTGCCCGATACCCTGCAACTCAACCAACTGGACTTGAGCGCCAAAGGCGACCTGAGCAATGGCTACCAGTTGCTGGGCAAGGCCGTGCTACCGGCCGAAAACGGCCCGGTGGATTTACTGCTCAAGGGCAAGGTTGACGCCAAGGGCGCACAGATTGCCGGCCTGGACCTGACGGCCGGCGACAAGCAAAGCCTCAAGCTCAGTGCCAACCTGGACTGGCAACAAGGCTTCAGCGCGGACGCCAAGATCGACTGGCTGGACTTCCCCTGGCATCGCCTCTATCCGGTCATCGACGAACCGCAAGTGGCCTTGCGCACCTTCAACGGTGAAATCTCCTATAAAGACGGCAACTACCTGGGCAATCTAAAGGCTGACCTCGACGGCCCGGCGGGCAAGTTCAATGTGGTCACCCCCTTCAGTGGCGACCTCAAACAGGTCTTCCTGCCTGAGCTGAAACTGAGTGCCGGCCAAGGCAAGGCCGAAGGCCACCTGAACCTGCAATTTGCCGACGGCATTGCCTGGGACACCGCCCTGGATCTGTCGGCGCTGAACCCGGCCTACTGGGTCGCAGAGTTGCCCGGCACCCTGGCCGGGCCGCTGCGCAGCAAAGGTGAGTTCAAAAATGAACAGCTCAAGCTCAACGCCGATCTGGACCTCAAGGGCCGCCTACGCGGGCAAACCGCTGTGTTGGCGGCCAAGGCCGAAGGCGCCGGCGAACAATGGACCCTCGCCAACCTGGATATTCGCCTGGGCGACAACCGCATCAACGGCAGCGGCAGCCTGCAACAGCGCCTGGCCGGGCAGATCGACATCAAGCTGGCGCGCCTGGCCCAGCTCTGGCCGCAACTGCGCGGGCAAATCAACGGGCGTGTCGAGGTGGCCGGCACCTTGAAAGCCCCTCAAGGCAAGCTCGACCTCAAGGGTCAGCAACTGGCCTTTGCCGACAACCGTCTGCAAACCCTCAACCTGGACGCCAACCTTGATAGCGCCCAGCGCGCCAAGCTCGACCTCAAGGCCAACGGTATTCAAAGCGGCGAGACGCGAGTCGGCAACCTCACCGCCAGCGCCCAAGGCGATATCAAGAACCAGAAAGTCCAGCTGGCGCTGACTGGTCCGCTGGTAAAACTGGCCCTGGCCCTGGACGGCAACCTCAATAAAGACAACTGGCGCGGGCGCCTGGCCAGTGGCGACGTGCAAGCCGGTGGCCAGGACTGGCGGCTGCAAGCCCCGGCGAAGATCGAACGCCTGGCCGATGGCAAGCTGACCTTCGGTGCGCACTGCTGGGTCTCCGGTGGCGCTAGCCTGTGTGGGGAAGACCAGCGCCTGATGCCCGAGCCGAAGTTGCGTTACCACCTCAAGCAATTCCCTCTCGACAGCCTCGCGGGGTTCTTGCCCAAAGACTTCGCCTGGCAGGGCAGGCTCAACGCCGATGTGCAACTCGACTTGCCCCAGAGCGGCCCAAAAGGTGTGGTCGCGGTGGACGCCAGTGGCGGCACCTTGCGCGTGCGCGACAAGGGCCAGTGGCTGGATTTCCCCTACGACACCTTGAAACTGGAAACCACCCTCAATCCCAAGCGCATCGACACCCAGCTGAATTTCCGTGGCGGCAAGCTTGGCCAATTGTTGTTGCAGGCGCAGATCAATCCGCTGCCGAGCAACAAGCCGATCACCGGCAATTTCAGCCTTACGGGTCTGGACCTCGCCGTAGCGCGGCCCTTTGTGCCCATGGTGGAAAAACTCAACGGCAAACTCAACGGCAATGGCCGTATCTCCGGCGGCTTGCTCGCGCCCCTGGTCAACGGCAACCTGAACCTTGTGGACGGCGAAGTCTCCGGGCCGGAACTGCCCATCAGCCTCGAGGGCCTGAACCTGCAGGCGCAAATCGCCGGCGAAAGCGTGCAGCTCAACGGCGGCTGGCGCAGCGGCAAGGCCGGCCAGGGTAGCCTTACGGGCCAGATCGACTGGGGCCGTGCCCTGGCGGTCGACCTCAGCCTCAAAGGCTCGCAACTGCCGGTCACCGTGGAGCCCTACGCCCAGCTGGAAGTGGCGCCCGACCTGAAAATCAGCCTCAAGGACGACAAGCTGGCGATCGCCGGCAAGGTCCATATCCCCCGTGGCGACATCACCGTGCGCGAGTTGCCGCCGTCGACCGTCAAGGTTTCCGACGACACGGTGATCATCGGCAGCCAGACCGAAGAGGGCAAACCGCCAATGGTCATGGCCATGGATATCGACGTGGAGGTGGGCGAGGACCAGCTCAACTTCGCCGGCTTCGGCCTCACCGCCAAGGTCCAGGGCCACGTGCACATCGGCGACAACATGGACACCCGTGGAGAGCTGTGGCTCAACGACGGCCGCTACCGCGCCTACGGCCAGCGCCTCAACGTGCGCCGTGCACGCCTGTTGTTTGCCGGGCCGCTGGACCAACCGTTCCTGGATATCGAGGCGGTGCGCGTGGTGGTCGAATCGTCCCGCACCGTGACCGCCGGTATTCGCCTGAGCGGCAGCGCTGAACAACCGACCACGCAAATCTTCTCCGAGCCGGCCATGGCCCAGGAAGATGCGTTGTCATACCTGGTGCTGGGCCGTTCGCGCACCAACACCGGCGAAGACAACAACATGCTCGCCGAAGCCGCCCTGGGCCTGGGCCTGATGGGCAGCGCTGGCGTGACCTCGGATATTGCCAATAAGCTGGGCATCCAGGACTTTGATCTGGACACCCAGGGTACGGGTAACAGCACCGCCGTGGTGGCCAGCGGCAAGATCAACGAGAAGCTCAGCTTGCGTTATGGGGTAGGGGTGTTCGAACCGGCTAACACCATTGCCTTGCGCTACCTGCTGAGCAAGAAGGTGTACCTGGAAGTGGCCACGGGCGTAGCGAGTTCCCTGGATATCTTCTACAAGCGCGATTTCTGACCGGTATCCGGTAAAAATGTGGGAGGGGGCTTGCCCCCGATAGCGGTGGGTCAGCGACAAACAAGTTGACTGACATACTGTTATCGGGAGCAAGCTCCCTCCCACATTTGGTTTTCATTTCACTCCAGTCTTCGACCAACTACCAAGCAACCTAATTATTCCATTTGACATTCGCTGCCTAAGCAGTAACATCTCGTCACACATTCACTGCCTAGGCAGTAATAAGGTGACTTTCGATGCCTCACTTCACCCCTGACGACTTCCACAACTGCCATCTCGGCCTGTTGCTGGGCCGCGCCGCGATCCTCAAGGACCGCATCATCGACACCCATATGGAACCCCACGGCATCACGGCCGCGCAGTTCAAGGTGTTGATCATCATGGCCCAGTTCGGCGTCGATACCCCGGCGGAGCTGTGCCGCAACCTGTCCCTGGACAGCGGTTCGATGACGCGCATGCTCGACCGGCTGGAGCAAAAAGACCTGCTCAGCCGCAAGCGCTCCGAGCTGGATCGCCGCCAGGTGCAGTTGGTGCTGACCGCCGAGGGCCAGCGCCTGGCGGACATGCTCCCGCACATTGGCGCCAAGGCCCTTAACCAGTTGGCCGGCGTACTTGAGCCGGGCGAGCTGGAAACCCTGGAGCGGATCCTGAAGAAAATGCTGATCGCTGCGGGTGACCCCATCACGATCCAGCGGGTAGGTCGATCATGAACACACGCGCACTCAGCCTGGTGCTGGCGGCGATGACGTTGGCCGGTTGTGCCAACTACAGCGGCCTCGATACCCAGGGCCAGCGCCTCGACGCCAATACCCTGCAAACCGGTAAATCCCTGAGCGGCGTGACGCTGTCGAGCGCCGCCTGGCCGGCCGCTGACTGGTGGAAAAGCCTGGGCGACCCGCAGCTTGACGGCCTGATCCAGGAAGCCCTGCAAAACAGCCCAGACATGCAAGTCGCCGACGCCCGCGCCCACCAGGCCGAAGCCGCCGCCTATGCCGCCAACGCCGCGCGTATGCCGACGGTGGATGCCAGCGCCGGCGTGAGCCGTTCGCGCCTGGCCAAGGACCAGGACCCACGCGGGCAGGGCGATGCCTATTCGACGGTGCGCAACATCGGCGCCAGCTTCAATTACAACTTCGACCTGTGGGGCGGCCAGCGCGCCGCCTGGGAAGCGGCGTTGGGCGAGGCCCGTGCTGCCGAGGTCGATCGGCAGGCCGCGCGCCTGACCCTGGCCGCGAACGTAGCCAAGGCCTACAGCGACCTGGGCCAGGCCCATATCGTGCGTGACCTGGCGGTAGATGACCTCAAGCGCACTCGCCAGATGCTCGACCTGAGCAAGCGCCGCCTGAGTTCCGGTATCGACAGCGAGTATCAGTTCCAGCAGACCGAGAGCCTGGAAGCCAGCTCCCAGTCGCAACTGATTGACGCGGAAAAACAGCTGCAAAGCGCCAAGATCGCCCTCGCCGTGTTGCTCGGTAAAGGCCCGGACCGCGGTGACGAGTTGGCTCGCCCAGCGGTGCTCAAACCCAGCGCCGTGGCCGTGCCGGCGGTGTTGCCAGCCGAGCTGCTCGGTCGTCGCCCGGACCTGGTTGCCGCACGCTGGCGAGTAGAGGCCGCGAGCAAGAACATCGACGCCAGCAAGACCCGCTTCTACCCCAACCTCAACCTGAGCGCGAGCGCCGGTGCCGAGTCGTTGTTGGGCGACGCGATGTTCGGTTCGGCCAGCCGCTTCTTCAACATTGCGCCGACCATCTCGCTGCCGATCTTCGACGGCGGCCGCCTGCGCGCCGACCTCGATGCCCGCGACGCCGACTACGACCTGGCCGTGGCCCAGTACAACAAAACCCTGGTGCAAGCCTTGGGCGATATCGGCAACAGCCTGTCCCAACTGCGCGACACCGGGCGGCAGATCCAGGCCCAGCAACATGCCGCCGACATCGCGCAGCAGTCCTACGACACCGGGGTGCAACGCTACAGCTCAGGCATCGGTAACTACCTGGATGTGCTCAGCATCGAGCAGCAATTGCTGCAGGCCCAGCGTCAGTTGGCCACCCTGAATGCGGCGCAGATCGACCTGTCGATTCAATTGATGCAGGCCCTGGGTGGCGGGTATCACGCCAACAGCGTGGCCGCGACCACCCCCGCAACACGCACGGAATAATTTGAGGTATTTGTCATGGCCACTGCCGACAGCAACAACGCAACCGAACAACCCAAAGACACCAACCCCCGCAAACGCAAAGTGATGCTGATCGGCCTGGCGCTGATCGTCATCCTGAGTGTGGTGGGCGTGTGGGCCTGGTATGAGTTCTACGGGCGCTTCAATGAAAGCACCGACGACGCCTATGTGAACGGTAACGTGGTGGAAATCACCCCGCTGGTCACTGGCACCGTGGTCAGCATCGGCGCCGACGATGGCGACCTGGTGCATGAAGGCCAGGTGCTGATCAACTTCGACCCCAACGACGCCGCCGTCGGCCTGCAAAGTGCCCAGGCCAACCTGGCCCGCACCGTGCGCCAGGTACGCGGCCTGTACAGTAACGTCGATGGCATGAAAGCCCAGGTCAATGCGCAGAAGGCCGATGTACAAACCGCCCAGGACAACTACAACCGCCGCAAGACCCTGGCCCAGGGCGGCGCGATTTCCCAGGAAGAACTGTCCCACGCTCGCGACAGCCTGACCGCCGCCAAGAACGCCTTGACCAACCTTGAGCAACAACTCAAAACCACCAATGCCCTGGTGGATGACACGGTGATTTCGTCCCACCCCGATGTGCAAGCGGCCGCCGCGCAACTGCGCCAGGCGTACCTGACCAATGCGCGCAGCACCTTGATCGCGCCGGTCACCGGCTATGTGGCCAAGCGCACCGTGCAACTGGGCCAGCGCGTCCAACCGGGCACCGCGCTGATGGCGGTGATCCCGCTGGACCAGCTGTGGATCGATGCCAACTTCAAGGAAACCCAACTGCGGGATATGCGCATCGGCCAGCCGGTGGATATCGAGTCCGACATCTACGGCAGCGACGTGAAGTACAGCGGCACCGTCGACAGCCTTGGCGCCGGCACGGGCAGCGCGTTCGCCTTGCTGCCCGCGCAGAACGCCACCGGCAACTGGATCAAGATCGTGCAGCGGGTACCGGTGCGCATCCATATCAACGCCGAAGAGCTGGCCAAACACCCGCTGCGAGTGGGCTTGAGCACCGTGGTCAACGTAGACCTGCACGACCAGAGCGGCCCGGTGCTGGCGCAACAGGCGCCGCAAAAAGCCTCGTTCACCACCAACGTGTATGACCGCCAATTGGCCGAGGCCGATGCCATGATCAACCAGTTGATCCATGACAACAGCGTCGCCGCTCCCAAGGCTGCGCAACGCTGATGAGCAATAACGCCTCGTTCACGCCACCCAGCCTGTTGATGGCCACTATTGGCCTGTCGCTGGCGACCTTTATGCAGGTGCTCGACACCACCATCGCCAACGTGGCGTTGCCGACGATCTCCGGCAACCTGGGGGTGAGTTCGGAGCAGGGCACCTGGGTCATCACTTCGTTTGCGGTGAGCAACGCCATTGCCTTGCCGCTCACCGGCTGGTTGAGCCGGCGCTTTGGCGAGGTGAAGCTGTTCTTGTGGGCGACCCTGCTGTTCGTGCTGGCGTCGTTCCTGTGCGGTATCTCCACCTCGATGCCTGAGCTGATCGGCTTTCGGGTGCTGCAAGGCTTGGTCGCCGGGCCGTTATATCCGATGACCCAGACCTTGTTGATTGCAGTCTACCCGCCGGCCAAGCGCGGCATGGCTCTGGCGTTATTGGCGATGGTCACGGTGGTCGCGCCGATTGCCGGGCCCATCCTCGGCGGCTGGATCACCGACAGCTACAGCTGGCCGTGGATCTTTTTCATCAACGTGCCCATCGGGATCTTCGCGGTGATGGTGGTGCGCTCGCAGTTGAAGAAACGCCCGGTGGTCACCAGCTACCAGCCGATGGACTACGTTGGGCTGCTGAGCCTGATCGTTGGTGTGGGCGCCTTGCAGATCATCCTCGACAAGGGCAATGACCTGGACTGGTTCGAGTCCAACTTCATCATCATCGGTGCGGCCATTTCGGTGATTGCCCTGGCGGTGTTCGTGATCTGGGAGATGACCGACAAACACCCGGTGGTCAACCTGCGGCTGTTTGCGCACCGTAACTTCCGTATCGGTACCATTGTGCTGATCCTGGGTTATGCGGGCTTTTTCGGCATCAACCTGATCCTGCCGCAGTGGCTGCAAACCCAGATGGGCTATACCGCCACCTGGGCCGGGCTGGCGGTGGCGCCCATCGGCATTTTGCCGGTGCTGATGTCGCCGTTTGTGGGCAAGTATGCGCACAAGTTCGACCTGCGCCTGCTGGCGGGCCTGGCGTTCCTGGCGATTGGCTTGAGCTGCTTCATGCGCGCCGGTTTCACCAACGAAGTGGACTTCACCCACATCGCCATGGTGCAGCTGTTCATGGGCATCGGCGTGGCGCTGTTCTTCATGCCGACCTTGAGCATCCTGATGTCCGACCTGCCGCCGCACCAGATTGCCGACGGCGCCGGGCTTGCGACCTTCCTGCGCACCTTGGGCGGCAGTTTCGCGGCCTCGCTGACCACCTGGATCTGGATCCGTCGGGCCGATCAGCACCATGCCTACATGAGCGAGAACATGACCACCTACGACTCGGCCACCCGTGATGCGTTGCAGGCGCTGGGCGGGGCAGGGCAGAAGGCGTACACGCAACTGGACCAGATTCTCACCAGCCAGGCGTACATGATGTCCACCGTGGATTATTTCACGTTGCTGGGGTGGATGTTCATGGGCTTGATGTTGCTGGTGTGGCTGGCCAAGCCGCCGTTTACCGCAAAGGCGGGGCCGGCGGCGTCGGGGCACTGATTGTAAGGTCAGCGCGGTCCCTGTGGGAGCTGGCTTGCCTGCGATGCAGACACCTCGGTGTATCAGATGCACCGAGGTGATGCTATCGCAGCATAGGTATCTACATAACGCTGTAACGGTGGACGGTAACCACGATGCGAAGCGAGCCGCTCTTGATCTTGATCTGCTTTTGATCTTGATCTCAGGCGCCCCGTTAAACCACGCTGGCCGAACGCAGGCTTGAATTCGGCCCACGGATTCAAGCCTGTGTTCGGGCACACCGAGCCTAAGCGAGGTGCCGAGTGGTGGGGCAAGAGCGCTTTGGTTACTTTCGGGGGGCAATTCACGTCAGGGCGGAACCCTAAGTAGCCGTTACCGTAGGAATGGATATGTACACAATCCAGCTGTGTTGGCTGTCAGGCCGCTATCGCAGGCAAGCCAGCTCCCACATTTGGATCGCGTGCGTCAGCTAGATCAGCGTCGGTTGTCAGTCCGTCACGGGAGCAAGCTCCCTCGCCACAGGGTTAGCGCCGTACCGAAGTTGTGTAGACACCTATGGCTATCGCAGGCAAGCCAGCTCCCACAGGTTGAACGGTGTTGTGTCAGAGGTTCAGGCGCCAGGCAACGCCAACTGCGGGTTGACGAAGTCAAACGCCGCCAGCTGAAACCCTTGCTCATCCACCTGCAGCGCCCAGCCTTGCTTGTCCCAGTCCCCCAGCACAATGCGCTTGGCCGCCTGGTCGCCGATCTGCAACTTATGGATGGCGGGGCGGTGGGTATGGCCGTGGACCAGGGTGCGCACGCCGAACTGCTGCATCACCCGTGGCACTTCTTCGGGGGTGACATCGACAATGTCGTTGGCCTTCATGCGCACTTGAGCGCTGCTCTCACTGCGCAACTTGCGCGCCAGTTTGTGACGCGTACCCAAGGGCAGGTGGCGCAGGATAAACAGTACAACCGGGTTACGCAGGATGCGCCGCAGCTTCATATAGCCGAGGTCGCGGGTGCAGAGGCTGTCGCCGTGCATCAACAGCACTGGCTCGCCATACAACTGCACGACCGTCGGGTCCTTGAGCAAGGTAGCGCCTGCCGCTTTGCAGAACGCCTTGCCGATCAGGAAATCACGGTTGCCGTGCATGATGAAAATCGGGGTACCGCTGTCGCTCAGCTCACGCAGAGCCGCGCAGATGGAACGCTGGAAGGGGGTCATGCCATCGTCGCCAATCCAGGCTTCGAAGAAGTCCCCCAGAATGTACAACGCCTGGGCGCCACGGGCGCGGCCGTGGAGCAGATCCAGAAACGCCCGGGTGATGTCCGGGCGCTCCTCTTCCAGATGCAAATCTGAAATCAGCAATATCACCCAACGATCTCGGCTTTCTCGACGATCACGTCTTCGGCTGGAACGTCCTGGTGACCGGCCTTGGAGGTGGTCGATACGCCTTTGATCTTGTCGACAACGTCGGTGCCTTCGGTGACTTTACCGAACACCGCGTAGCCCCAACCCTGCACGTTCTTGCCGCTGTGGTTCAGGAAGGCGTTGTCGGCGACGTTGATGAAGAACTGCGCGGAGGCCGAATGCGGCTCCATGGTGCGGGCCATGGCGACGGTGTACTTGTCGTTGGAAAGGCCGTTGTCCGCTTCGTTCTGGATGCTTGGACGCTTGTCTTTCTTCTCTTTCATGCCCGGCTCGAAACCGCCGCCCTGGATCATGAAGTTACCGATGACACGGTGGAAAACAGTGTTTTCGTAGTGGCCGGCTTTGACGTATTCGATGAAGTTGGCGACGGTGATCGGCGCTTTCTCGGCGTTCAGCTCGATAACGATGTCACCGTGGTTGGTGGTCAGTTTGACTTGAGTCATGTTCGCTACTCTTTTCAGGGAATTCGTGGGTGTGGGCGCCTGGGCACCTTACCTGTCTGGCTAAACGACGGCCAAGGCGCGCAGTTTAGCGTGCCCTGCGGGAATTTCGAGGTGGTTTTTTACCGCCCGGGCAATTAATTGGCCGCGCTCTGTATGTGTCTTGACTGCTTCGGCTATTATGAGCCCTTTGTTTTATCTGGCCCCACCTGGCCACGCACCTGTCTGTTCAAGGATCCTATGAGCAAGCCCACTGTCGACCCTACCTCGAATACCAAGGCCGGACCTGCCGTCCCGGTCAATTTCCTGCGCCCGATCATCCAGGCGGACCTGGATTCGGGCAAGCACACGCAGATCGTCACCCGTTTCCCGCCAGAGCCCAACGGCTACCTGCACATCGGCCACGCCAAGTCGATCTGTGTGAATTTCGGCCTGGCCCAGGAGTTCGGTGGCGTCACGCACCTGCGTTTCGACGACACCAACCCGGCCAAGGAAGACCAGGAATACATCGACGCCATCGAAAGCGACATCAAGTGGCTGGGCTTCGAATGGTCCGGTGAAGTGCGCTATGCCTCCAAGTATTTCGACCAGTTGTTCGACTGGGCTGTCGAGCTGATCAAGGCCGGCAAGGCCTATGTGGACGACCTGACTCCGGAGCAGGCCAAGGAGTACCGTGGCACGCTGACCGAGCCGGGCAAGAACAGCCCGTTCCGCGACCGTTCGGTGGAAGAGAACCTGGACTGGTTCAACCGTATGCGCGCCGGCGAATTCCCGGACGGCGCCCGCGTGCTGCGCGCCAAGATCGACATGGCCTCGCCGAACATGAACCTGCGCGACCCGATCATGTACCGCATCCGCCATGCCCATCACCACCAGACCGGTGACAAGTGGTGCATCTACCCCAACTACGACTTCACCCACGGTCAGTCGGACGCCATCGAAGGCATCACCCATTCCATCTGCACCCTGGAGTTCGAGAGCCATCGCCCGCTGTACGAGTGGTTCCTGGACAGCCTACCGGTACCGGCGCACCCGCGTCAGTACGAGTTCAGCCGTCTGAACCTGAACTACACCATCACCAGCAAGCGCAAGCTCAAGCAACTGGTCGATGAAAAGCACGTGCATGGCTGGGATGACCCGCGCATGTCGACCCTGTCGGGCTTCCGTCGCCGTGGCTACACGCCGGCGTCGATCCGCAACTTCTGCGATATGGTCGGCACCAACCGCTCCGACGGCGTGGTCGATTTCGGCATGCTGGAATTCAGCATCCGTCAGGACCTCGACGCCAACGCCCCGCGCGCCATGTGCGTGCTGCGCCCGTTGAAAGTCGTGATCACCAACTACCCGGAAGGCCAGGTCGAGAACCTCGAACTGCCGCGTCACCCGCAGAAAGAAGAGCTGGGCGTGCGCAAATTGCCGTTCGCCCGCGAGATCTACATCGACCGTGACGACTTCATGGAAGAGCCGCCAAAAGGCTACAAGCGCCTGGAGCCGAACGGCGAAGTGCGCCTGCGCGGCAGCTACGTGATCCGTGCGGACGAAGCGATCAAGGACGCCGACGGCAACATCGTCGAGCTGCGCTGCTCGTACGATCCGGACACCCTGGGCAAGAACCCTGAAGGCCGCAAGGTCAAGGGTGTGGTCCACTGGGTGCCGGCCGCTGCCAGCATCGAATGCGAAGTGCGCCTGTACGATCGTCTGTTCCGCTCGCCAAACCCTGAGAAGGCTGAAGACAGCGCGAGTTTCCTCGACAACATCAACCCTGATTCCCTGCAAGTACTCACTGGTTGTCGTGCCGAGCCATCGCTTGGCGACGCACAGCCGGAAGACCGTTTCCAGTTCGAGCGCGAAGGCTACTTCTGCGCGGATATCAAGGACTCGAAACCTGGTGCTCCGGTATTCAACCGTACCGTGACCTTGCGAGATTCGTGGGGCCAGTGATTTAAGGGAAACATCGTGCTAACGATCTACAACACGCTCAGCAAGACCAAAGAAGTCTTCAAGCCGCTGGACGGCAACAAGGTGCGCATGTACGTGTGCGGCATGACCGTGTACGACTACTGCCACATCGGCCACGGCCGCAGCATGGTTGCCTTCGACCTGGTGACCCGCTGGTTGCGTTTCAGCGGCTATGACTTGACGTACGTGCGCAACATCACCGACATCGACGACAAGATCATCAACCGTGCCAACGAAAACGGCGAGTCGTTCGACGCGCTGACCGAGCGCATGATCGCCGCCATGCACGAGGACGAGGCGCGCCTCAACATCCTCAAGCCGGACATGGAACCGCGTGCCACGGACCACATCCCGGGCATGCACGCGATGATCCAGACCTTGATCGACAAGGGCTACGCCTACGCCCCAGGCAATGGCGACGTGTACTACCGCGTCGCCAAGTTCATGGGCTACGGCAAGCTGTCGCGCAAGAAGATCGAAGACCTGCGCATCGGCGCGCGTATCGAAGTCGACGAAGCCAAGCAGGACCCGCTCGACTTCGTACTGTGGAAAGGCACCAAGCCGGGCGAGCCGAGCTGGGAGTCGCCCTGGGGCGCCGGGCGTCCGGGCTGGCACATCGAATGCTCGGTGATGTCCACCTGCTGCCTGGGCGAGACCTTCGACATTCATGGCGGCGGCAGCGACCTTGAGTTCCCGCACCACGAAAACGAAATCGCCCAGAGCGAAGCCGCCACCGGCAAGACTTACGCCAACGCCTGGATGCACTGCGGCATGATCCGCATCAATGGCGAGAAGATGTCCAAGTCCTTGAACAACTTCTTCACTATCCGCGACGTGCTGGAAAAGTACCACCCGGAAGTGGTGCGTTACCTGCTGGTGTCCAGCCACTACCGCAGCGCCATCAACTACTCGGAAGACAACCTCAAGGACGCCAAGGGCGCCCTGGAGCGTTTCTACCACGCGTTGAAAGGTTTGCCATCGGTTGCGCCTGCTGGTGGCGAAGCGTTCGTGGCACGCTTCACCGAAGTCATGAACGACGACTTTGGTACGCCTGAAGCCTGCGCGGTATTGTTTGAGATGGTGCGCGAGAT
This sequence comes from Pseudomonas sp. MF6751, assembly GCF_016613265.1. Taxonomy (NCBI): domain Bacteria; kingdom Pseudomonadati; phylum Pseudomonadota; class Gammaproteobacteria; order Pseudomonadales; family Pseudomonadaceae; genus Pseudomonas; species Pseudomonas sp. MF6751. The sequence continues at coordinate 52,616 of NZ_JAENSV010000013.1, read as the reverse complement.
CAACCGCTTGCGCGAGACCGATATCGACGCAGCGGCGGGCCTGGCAGCACGCCTGAAAGAACTGGCCAGCGTGCTGGGCGTGTTGCAGATGGAGGCCGATGACTTCCTGCAAGCCGGCGCTGAAGGGCGTGTGGATGCCGCTGAGGTAGATGCACTGATCCAGGCGCGTCTGGCGGCTCGCACCAATAAAGACTGGGCGGAATCCGACCGTATCCGCGACCAACTGACCGCGATGGGTGTGGTGTTGGAAGACGGGAAGGGTGGGACGACGTGGCGGTTGGCTGACTGACGGTTGAAAGCTGCACGCTGAATAAAAAAATGCCCCGACTGGTTCGGGGCGTTTTTTTACAAAAAATAGCGATGTCACTTAGCCTTTCCACCACCAGTTCAAGTCCTGCTTGACTGGAAATGCACTGGCGTGGAGAAAGAAGCAGGCAAGTGCTAACCATCCGATAAAAATATGCTCGTCGATGATATCTGGTCTATATCCAAGAAATGGAAATATATTAAGATCCGCAATTTTATAATGTGCTCGCATGGCCAGCATGTTTGGAATCATTCCGAGAAAAAATTTTGTATATCCTAGCTTTCTACTAGACAGTAATATTCTGAGTGAGAATGCCAAAAAGACCCCGAGTGCAGATAGAACGGGGAACAACCAAACAGTCATTTTTTGACCTCTTGATGAATTTGTTCTATTGTGATGCTATTTATAACTGCTTCAGCCCCCAATGTTCCTGGCTTCATAAGCTTGTAGGCTCGTATACGATCTGTGTCGAGATATCTAAACAAGCGCCAAGCATCAGGCTTTAGTACATGCCGAGCACCACTATAAACCGAGAGCCCTATATCTACCGATCCATAGGCCATATTCGCTTCTCGCTCTCCATAGCCGACGGCAGATGACATCGCATGATAGCCCTCGCGAACTGGGCCGATTGTGTCGGATTGCCCGGTCATCAAGTTGCGGCCACCTTCGTAAATATTATTTGCGCCATGCGCCATCAATGGCACACCCGTAATGAGGCAAAGGGTGCCCGCCGACGCGTAGCAAATTCCGGCACCCGTGGCTATTTGCATTGCGCCCGCAACGGCTCCAATTCCATTTCTCCCAATCGCTATTGATTGATCCAGCAAACTACGCTGCTCTTTTTTAATCTCAATCAGCCCCTCTGCAATTGTCTTTTTCCCTTGCTCTACATCTCTGACAATACTACGAGCGTAGTAGGCAACCTCTCGGTTGAATATCGAACGATTAACGCCATCCTGAAGATGCCGGGCACTTATTGCACATGCATGATTGGTTAGTTTTGCAGCGGCTTGGCTGACGACCCATAAGTCATAAAAGTTCGGTGTTTGATTTTCTTTCTTTGATTTCATCGCCCGGTTTCCCATGAGCCATAGCCGCTGGTGCCCGCTAGATGATGTGTCCAGATGATTTCCCGATAACGAATCGACAGATGTTCCTGTGCGTCTACATCGTTCAGCAGGACGGAGTGGGGGACATCGACGGTCAGGCTGGCAATGATGCAGCCCCTGATATCGACGGTGTAGTATTTTTGGTGCTGGCCGAACTGTGAAATGCGATAAAAGTTGATCACGCAGTTCAATTCTTCTCGGTTGGATAATGCTACCGCCAGCAAGGGCGAGGATTTATCAATGTTTTTTGTGATGACCACCGGGCCATGAGTGGAAGCTCTGACATTGCCCGTGTTGAGCATATTGTGATTGAAGGACATCACCATGATTTCGTCTCGGTGCCCCTCCTGGCACTTGTTGCCGATGGAGTCTTGGGTTGAGCAACCGGCCGAGATCAGGCCTTGAGATTTTCCGTTAATGGACATGTAGCCGTGGTTAGCCATGGACGTTGGCATCCTGATTTATTCGCCATAAACATACAAAAGAATGTAAATAGGAAATATCGGATGTTTCGCCTTTTATCGTGCGAGTAGGATGTAGGATTATTCGATTTTTGTCTGAGATTTCAACGTGGTGCGGGCCGATGATGCTGAGCTGGCGCAATGGGCGGCGCGTATCCGCTCTTTTGCCTGGCGCCAAACCAAATGGTGGGAGCTGGCTTGCCTGCGATAGCGGTGTTCCAGTCAATGATGCTGTAACTGATAAACCGCTATCGCAGGCAAGCCAGCTCCCACATTTTTACTGAATTCGCCTGAAGAATCAGCGGCGGCTGCTGACTTCGGCGGGGACGTCATCACCGGCCATGCGTTTGCGGAACAGCGCGGTTCGCGCCAGTAGCAGTGTGGTGACTGGCACGGTGATCGCGAGCAAAATCGGAATCAGCCAGCCATGCAATACCGGCCCGGACTTGAGCACCGAAAAGTAGATGATCGACGCCAACGCCACGCTCCATGCTCCCAACGTCGACGCCAGTGCCGGCGGGTGCATGCGTTGGAAAAATTCTTTCATCCGCAGCAAACCAATCGCGCCAATCAACGCAAACAAGCTGCTGAGCAACAGCAACGCCGCCACGATAATTTCAACCCATAATGGCATCATTCAATCACCTCGCCACGCAGCAGGAATTTGGCCAGGGCGAACGAGCCGACGAAGCCGAACAGCGCGATCAATAGCGCCGCTTCAAAGTAAGTGTCGCTGGCATAGCGAATACCCAGGGTCAGCATCATCAGCATCGCCAGGATGTATAGGTAGTCCAGCGCCAGTACCCGGTCCTGGGCCGAGGGGCCTTTGAACAGGCGCACCAGGGTCAGCACCATGGCCAGGGAGAACAGGAACAGGCTGAACAGGATCGCATTGGCGAGCAGGGCGCTCATTCGAAGATCTCCATCAGGGGCCGTTCGTAGGCGTGCTTGAATTGCTGGATAAAAGAGGCTTCGTCATCCAGGTCGAAGACGTGCAGCAGCAGGATGCTGCGGTCCAGGGCCAGTTCCGACCAGACGGTGCCGGGGGTCACGCTGGTGATCATCGCCAGCACAGCCAGGCCGTTGGCGTCGCGCAGGTCCAGGGGGATCTTGATAAAGCGCGAGCGCGGTGGGCGTGAGCCGCAAGTGAGTACGCCCCAGGCCACGTGCAGGTTGGAGATGATCACATCGAGGCCGACTCGGAAAAACAGGCGGATAATCGCCCCTGGGCGGCGGATGCGGATCGGCAGCGGGCGCAGCGGCGCCATCATCAGCGGCGCCAGAAAGCCCAACAGTGCGCCCAGCAGCAGGTTGCCGGGGCTGATCGACAAGTTCAGCACCAACCACAATACCCATAACGCCAACGACAGCCAGGGAGCCGGGAACAGACGTTTCATGGCTGCACCTCCTGGGCGGCGGCCTTGGCTTCAGGGCTCGGCACTGGCCGGGTCGCGAGCACTGCCATCACGTAGTGTTCCGGGTTGTTCAGGCTTTCGGCGGTGGCCTGGGTGTAGCGCATCAGCGCCTCGGCCTTGAAGGTCAGCGCGATGCTCAACCCCAGCAGCAGGAAGATCGGCACACACTCGTAGCGGCGCAGCAGCGGTGATGGGCGTTCTTCCGGGGTCCAGAAGCGCTGGATGCCGAGGCGGGCGAAAGCGATGAGCGAGGCCAGGCCAGAGAGAATCAGCAGCGCCACCAGGCCCCAGGCCGCCGGGCGGATGGACTCGTCCACGGCGTTGCCCAGGCCCAGTGGGTTGATCAGCGCGCTCAACAGGCTGAGCTTGCCGATAAACCCGGACAGCGGCGGCATGCCGATAATCAGCAGCGCGCAGGCGATAAAGCTCAGGCCCAGGAAGGCCATGGTCCAAGGGATGACCTGGCCGATCACCGCTTTTTGCTCATCGTCCAGGTTCACGCCCGGGCGCGGATGCAGCGATTCCATGGCCTTGGGCAGCGCATCAATCTCCTCATCCAGCGGCAGGTCGTTGGCCGAACGCGAACGCTCGATCAGCTCCGCCAGCAAAAACAGCGCGCTCAGTGCCAGGGTGGAACTGACCAGATAGAACAGCGCCCCCGCGGTCAGGCTCGGCTGGGCAAACCCTACCGCTGACAGCAGGATCCCGGCCGACACCAGGATACTCAGGCTGGCCATGCGTTCCAGGCGCTGCGCCGCCACCATCGCCAGTGCCGCGCAAATGATGGTCGCCATGCCGCCGTACACCAGCCAGTCGCCGCCAAACAGCGCCGAGGCGCCGGCCTGGCCGGAGAACAGCAGGGTCCACAGGCGCAGCACGGTGTACACGCCGACCTTGGTCATGATCGCGAACATTGCCGCCACCGGCGCGCTGGCCGAGGAATAGGCGGGCGCCAGCCAGAAGTTCAGCGGCCACATGCCGGCCTTGGCCAGGAACGCCGTAGCCAGGATCGCTGCACCAGCATGCAACAGGCCGCGATCGGCCTCCGGCACCAGCGGGATTTTCAACGCCAGGTCGGCGAAGTTCAGCGTACCTGTGACGCCGTAGATCATCGCCGCGCCAATCAGGAACAGCGACGACGCCAGCAGGTTGATCGCAATGTAATGCAGCCCCGACGACACTCGCGCGCGGCCGGAACCGTGCAGCATCAGGCCGTAGGAGGCGGCCAGCAGCACTTCGAAGAACACGAACAGGTTGAACAGGTCGGCGGTGAGGAAGGCGCCATACAGCCCCATCAGTTGGATCTGGAACAGGGCGTGGAAGCTGGTGCCCGCACGGTCCCAGCGGGCCATGGCAAACAGCAGCGCACTGACGCCGATAACCCCGGTAAGCACCAGCATCATCGCCGACAGCTGATCCACCACCAACACGATGCCGAACGGCACCTGCCAGTTGCCCGGCAGATACACGCCAATGGAGCCGGGGCCGCCTTGTTGCGTCCAGTACAACAGCAGGATGGCCACGCCCAGGCCGACGATGCTGGAGCACAGATTGATCTGGGCTTTGAGTGGGCGGCGTTTTTCGCCCAGCATCAGCATCAGCCCGGCGGTGAGCAGCGGCAGCAGGATCGGCGCGACGATCAGTTGATTCATCCACGTCATTCCTTGGGCTCCCGGCCGTCTACATGGTCAGTGCCGGTGAGGCCGCGGGATGCCAGCAGCACCACCAGGAACAACGCGGTCATGGCGAAGCTGATCACGATGGCCGTGAGCACAAGGGCCTGGGGCAGTGGGTCGGTGTAGTTGAGCAGGTCTTGGGGCACGCCGTCCTTGATGATCGGCTCCTTGCCGATAAACAGGCTGCCCATGCTGAAGATGAACAGGTTGACGCCGTAGGACAGCAGGCACAAACCCATGACCACCTGGAACGTCCGTGGCCGCAGGATCAACCAGACGCCGGAGGCCGCCAGGACCCCAATGGCTATTGCGATGACTTCTTCCATCAGGCGGCTCCTTCGGTTGCAGCAACCACTTTGGGCTGGTTGCTCGGTTTATGCGCGCGCACCGACTGGTGGCCGAGGGCGGTGAGCATCAACAGGGTCGAGCCCACGACCATGGCGTACACGCCGACGTCAAAGAACAGCGCACTGGCGATATGAATATCGCCCAGTAACGGCAGGCTGAAATGCCAGGTATGCGTAGTGAGGAACGGGTACCCGGCGAACAGCGCGCCCAGCCCGGTCAAGGTGGCCGACAGCAGGCCGAAGCCCATCCAGCGCATCGGCCGCAGGCTCATCTGCGCCTCGACCCACTGGGTGCCGGCGACCATGTATTGCAGGATAAACGCCACCGACATCACCAGCCCGGCGGCGAAACCACCCCCAGGTTGATTGTGGCCACGCATGAACAGATAGAACGACACCACCAGCGCAATCGGCAGCAGCAGGCGCACCAGCACCGCCGGTACCATCATAAAGCCCAGGGCGGTGTCGCTGGCCTGGCGCGGGTTGACCAGGTCGGTGGCCACGTCCGGCGCCAGTTGGCGCTGTTGGGGTGGCAACTCCATGCTTTCCTTGGACGGGCGAAAGCGACGGAGCAAGGCGTACACGGTCAAGGCCACAGCGCCCAGTACGGTGATTTCGCCCAGGGTGTCGAAGCCACGGAAGTCCACCAGCATCACGTTCACCACATTGCTGCCGCCGCCTTCGGGCAGGGCACGGCTTAAGTAGAACGAGGAGATATCGTTGGGTGTCTGGCGGGTCAGCATCGCGTAGGACAGCAGCGCCATGCCGCCACCCACCACGGTGGAGAGCAGCAAGTCACGCAGGCGGCGGATACGCGCCTTGCGCAGCGAGCTGGGCAGGGGTGAGACCTCTTCGATCCGCCTTGGCAGCCAGCGCAGGCCGAGCAGGATCAGCACGGTGGTGACCACTTCCACCACCAATTGGGTGAGGGCCAGGTCCGGCGCCGAGAACCACACGAAGGTGACGCAGGTCATCAGGCCGCACACGCTGACCATGGTCAGGGCCGCCAGCCGGTGGTACTTGGCTTGCCAGGCGGCGCCGAGGGCGCAGGCAATCGCCAGCAACCACAGGGTGACGAAGACGATGGAACCCGGGATTTTCGGGCGGTCGCCCCAGCTGAGGCCACTGTTGATCATCGGGATCATCGCGCCGATCACTGCCAGCAGCACCAACAGGAACAACTGGGTTTGCAGGCGCTTGGTGCTGATGCGTTTCTCGATCCGGCGCACGCCGCGCATCATCACCGCCAGGCAGCGCTCGAAGCCGCGCTTGCCGTTGAAATAGCCGATCAGCGGCGGGTATTCGAAGCGGCCACGCTTGAGTTGCTTGCGCAGCATCAGGTACAGCACCACGCCGCCGGTCATCGCCACCAGGCTCATGATCATCGGCGCGTTCCAGCCGTGCCAGATTGCCAGGCTATATTCCGGTAGCGTACCGCCCACCACCGGCAGGGCGGCAGCGGCGAGGATCGAGCCGACCACCTGGGCCGGGAAAATCCCCACCAGCAGACAGGTGAACACCAACAGCTCGACGGGTGCGCGCATCCAGCGCGGCGGCTCGTGGGGCGTGTGCGGCAAGTCGGTGGCGGGCGGGCCGAAGAACACGTCCACGGTAAAACGCAGGGCATAGGCCACGCTGAATGTACCGGCAATGGTCGCGATCACCGGCAGGGCGATTTCCACCCATTGGGTCGACGAGATAAACACGGTTTCGGCAAAGAACATCTCTTTGGACAGGAAGCCATTGAGCAACGGCACCCCGGCCATGGACGCGCTGGCGACCATCGCCAGGGTCGCAGTAAACGGGATCAGGCGCACCAGCCCACTGAGCTTGCGGATATCCCGCGTGCCGCTTTCGTGGTCGATGATGCCCGCCGCCATGAACAGCGAAGCCTTGAAGGTGGCGTGGTTGAGAATGTGGAATACCGCGGCAACTGCGGCCAGTGGGCTGTTGAGGCCCAGCAGCAGGGTGATCAGCCCGAGGTGGCTGATGGTGGAATAGGCCAGCAGGCCCTTGAGATCGTTTTGAAACATGGCGCAGTAAGCGCCGAGGAGGAGAGTGAGGGCGCCGGCACCGCCGACGATCCAGAACCATTCTTCGCTGCCGGACAGCGACGGCCACAGGCGGGCCAGCAGGAACACGCCGGCCTTCACCATCGTCGCCGAGTGCAGATAAGCCGAAACCGGCGTCGGCGCCGCCATGGCGTGGGGCAGCCAGAAATGGAAGGGGAACTGCGCGCTTTTGCTCAAGGCGCCGATCAGCACCAGGGCGAGCATGACCGGGTACAGCGAATGCGCGCGAATCTGATCGCCCGCCGCCAGCACCTGGTCCAGGTCATAGCTGCCGACGATATGCCCCAGCAGCATCACCCCCGCCAACAGGCACAGCCCACCTGCGCCAGTGACCATCAGCGCCATATACGCACCACGTCGCGCATCTGCACGGTGGTGCCAATAGCCGATCAGGAGGAACGAGAACAGGCTGGTCAGTTCCCAGAAGAATACGATCTGGATCAGGTTGCCGGAGATCACCAAACCCAGCATGGCGCCCATGAACGCCAGGAAAAATGCAAAGAAACGCGGCACCGGGTCGTCCGGCGACATGTAGTAGCGCGCATACAGCGACACCAGCGTGCCGATGCCCAGCACCAGCATCGAGAACAGCCAGGCAAACCCATCCATGCGCAACACGAAGTTGAGCCCCAGGCTGGGCAACCACATGAATTCTTCGCGGATCACGCCACCGTGGGCGATCTGAGGGTAGAGCAGGGCGACTTGAATAGTACCGACCAGCGCCACAAGGCCGGCCAACAGCGATTCGGTGTTACGTGCGTTATGCGGCAGCAAGGCCGCCAGACAGCTGCCGATAAAAGGCAGAAGCAGTAGAACTATCAGGGACATAGGCTTCTAATCTGCGGGAGTTTGGGATGCATCATACGTGCCGCTTTCATGATCACCAAACGGCAAGATGTGGCAGGATCCTACAAGGTAGGCTGAAACCTCCCATTTGGCACTGTTTCAACCTCCCTCTGAACTGAAATGCCGACCCTGTGGGAGCCGGGCTTGCCCGCGATGACGATAGACTTGGCACCACAGCGTTTCCAGGTCAGCCCTGACGCTCCTGTTCCAAGGCATCTGCCTGCTCAACGGCCTTCTGCCCCTTCGTCTTCAATTCACTCACAATCACCGCCACCACAATCAGCACCGCCCCCAACATCGCGATCGGCGGGAACCGTTCGCCGGCGATTCGCCCCACAACGCCTGCCCACACCGGCTCACCGGCATAAATCAACGTCGCCCGCGTTGGCGAGACACTCTGCTGTGCCCAGTTCATCGCCACCTGGATCACCGCACTGGTCAAGCCCAGGCCCACGGCGCTGAACAGCAACAGCCAGGAAAAACCCGGCAACGCCTCGCCCATGGGCACCACCATCATGAACGACAGCGCCGAAGCGGTGGCCAGTTGCACCACGGTCACCCGACGAATATCCACCTGGCCGGCAAATGCGCTGATCAAGATGATCTCGGCCGCTATGGCCACTGCACCGATCAAGGTGGCGATTTCACCCGCGCTGAAATTCAGCGAGGCCCCTGCCGGGCCGGTCAATAGCATCAAGCCGGCAAATGCCAGCATGATGCCGATGCTGGGCATCAACCCGGGGCGACGGCCCAGGACCAGCCACTGCAACAGCGGCACGAACGGTACATAGAGCGCGGTAATGAACGCCGACTGGCTGCTCAGGATCGTCTGCAAGCCGATGGTCTGCAAACCGTAGCCGAACATGATCGCCACCCCGATAAACACCCCGGCCTTCAATTCGAACAGGGTCAGGTCGCGCAGGGTGCGCAAGGAAAAGAACCCCACCACAATCGTCGCTGCCGCGAAGCGCAGCCCCACAAAAAACATCGGCCCGCTGAAGGCCATGGCGTGCTGCACCAGCAAAAAGGTGCCGCCCCAGATCATGGTGATCACCACCAGGATGCATTCGGCTTTACTGAAACGGTTGAAACGCGAAGGGGAGTTCGGGGCGGTCATGGCGGCTCGGTCTTGCAAGGGGAAAGCACGGACCGCACAATGCGCCGCACGCTGGGCAGTATACTGCGCACACCCACCTATTGAGCAATATAGTGCACAAAGAAAATCCGCAACGGGCTTCGGTCCTGCAGCACGTCAGCCAGAACGTTCGTCGCCTGCGCCATGCCGCCGACTTGAGCCAGACCGCGCTCTCGGAAAAATCCGGTGTCAGCCGGCGCATGCTGGTGGCGATAGAAGCGGGAGAGAAGAACGTCAGCCTGTCGACCCTGGACCGTGTCGCCGAAGCGTTGGACGTGGCGTTCAGTGATCTGATTCAGGCGCCGGATGTGCGCGACCACAGCCGTATCAATGAGCTGGCCTGGGCGGGCGAGACTGTCGGCAGTAAGGCGGTGTTGCTGGCCAAGGCCACGGCACGGCGTGAAGTCGAGTTGTGGGAGTGGCGGCTTGAACCCGGTGATCGTTATTGCCCGGACCCTGACTTGGAAGGGTGGAGCGAACAACTGTTTGTGTTCGAGGGCAGCCTGACGCTGGTGATAGGTGATCGGGAAAATCTCATCGAGGCTGGAGAGTTCTTTATGTTCGCCAGCCACCAGCCCCATGCTTATCGCAATGATGGGAACGCGGCGGTACGGTTTGTTCGAAATGTGGTGATTTGAGCAGCAATAAGGGCGAACTGGCATGAGTGAATCCACCCGCGTTGCAGATGTACTGATCATCGGTGGTGGCCTGAGCGGCACGATGCTGGCCGTGCAACTGCTGCGCCTGCCGGGCACGCGGCGCATCCTGATAGTCGAACCCCGTGCTGAACTGGGGCGCGGCGAAGCCTACAGCGCGGTCGAACTGGGCCATACGCTGAACGGCAATGCGGCGCGTATGAGCGTTGACCCGGACAATGCCGACGACCTGACCCAATGGCTCACCGACTACATCAACGCCGGCGGATGGCCCGAGTCGAACCAACAGCATGTGCCTATCAGCGAGCTGTTCCCGCCACGGGGGCTTTTCGGCCTGTACGCGCAGCAGCGTCTGGCGCAAGCCAAGGCGCTTTCTACATCGAGCGTCGAGCACATCCGCGCCGAAGGGGTAGACCTGCAAGTCGATGCCACCTCGGTGTTGTTGACCCTCGATACTGGCGAGCAACTGCGCGGCGCCTGTGCGGTATTGGCCACCGGCATGTTCCCGGCGGCGCGCACTCTGCAGACCGAGTCCACAGGATTGAATGCCGCCGCGTTGGACCCTTGGGATGTCCCCGCGATGACCCGGCTCGACCCGCAATCGACCGTGCTGATCATCGGCTCGGGCCTGACCATGGTCGATGCCGTGGTCTCCCTGGAGCAGGCCGGCCATCGCGGGCCTATCGAGGTTTTTTCGCGCCACGGCTTGTTGCCCCATGTACGCCGGCAACCGCCGAGCTGGGACGACTTCCTCGCCGCTGACCACAGCCTGAGCAGCCCCCGACAATTGCTGCGTGAGGTGCGACGCCAATGCCAGCTCGCGTTGGGGCAAGGCACAGACTGGCAGGCGCCGCTGGACACGGTGCGCGGGCATATCGCGCGGCTGTGGAGCCAGGCCAGTGAGGCCCAGAAGCGCCAGTTCGTGCGGCATGTACGGCCTTGGTGGGAAAGCCATCACCACCGTTCGCCGCCCTTGAGTGCGCAGTTGGTAGCGCGGTTGCAGGGGCAAGGGCGGTTGCGGATTCAGGCGGCGTCGTTCAAGGGCTTGGTGCCGTCGCAAGAGGGGGTTGCCATTGCGGTGCGCTACCGTGGCGAGGATGTGATCACCCAGGTGTTGGGCGCTGCGCTGATCAATTCCAGCGGCATCGAATACGACTGGCGCCGGGTGGCCCGGCCTTTACCGCGGCAACTGCTCAAGCGCGGGTTGATCCATCCTGGGCCGCTGGCGCTGGGGATTGCAGCGGATGCAACGGGGGCGGTGCTGGATGCTCACGGCCAGGTCAGCCAGCGACTGTTCGCCATGGGGCCACCGTTGCGGGGTATGTGGTGGGAGAGTACGGCGGTGACCGATGTGGCGCTGCAGGCCAAGGCACTGGCCGCCAGGCTGACACGGCGCTGAATGTGAGAGCTGGCATTGCCCCAATGCAAGTAACCGGTAATCCCGTGGCGAGGGAGCAAGCTCCCTCGCCACAGTGCAGCGTTCCCACATCTGGATCGAGGGTCAGTGATTGATTCCATCGATCCTCACCAACCCCGCTTCAAGCCCAAACACCTCAACCCCCTGCGGCGTCGATTGCCCGGTGGTGACCTTCACTCGCTCTACCGGTTTATCCATCGCCGCCCGATACTCCACCGTCATGTCCGCCTGGATCGCCTGGCTGGGAATCACGATCGCCTGGTCATTGTTATAAGTGACAATCGTCAACCGCGCACTCATGCCCAGGCGCACCCGCTGCAGCTGCTGGGGCGTCAGCGTGGGGATCGACAAGGTCACCGGAAACTGCGCGCTGCCCTGGCTGTCGCTGGCGATGGCCAGGCCGCTGACCACGCTGACTGAACCTGTCAGCCGCTCGCCATCAAAGCCATCGCCCATGACTTCAACGGTCTGGCCCTGACGCAACTGGTTGATATCCAGCTCTGAGACCTTGGCCACGATTTTCAACCGTTCGATATTGGCCAGCCCGAACAGCACCTGGCCCTGGCTGACCTTGCTGCCGGCCTGCACCGGCGCGTTGTTATTGCCGCCACCTTGAGCGGTACTGGTGCTGCCGGGCGCCGGTACCACAATGCCGGAGAAGGGCGCCTTGACCTCCTTGCCTTCGAGCAGTGTTTGCAAGGCTTCGTACTTCACCGTGGCATTGGTCAGCTCCATTTCGGCGATCTGCCGGTATTCGCCCTGGCCTTGGTCCAGGGCTTGTTGCAGCTCACTGCGCGCCGCCACCAAGTCCAATTGCTGTTGCTGGGTTTGCTGTTTGAGGTCATCCAGTTCGTTGCGCGGGATGATGCCGCGCTTGAATAGGTTTTCGCTCTCGGTGAGTTTGCGTTGGGTGTTGCCCGCGGTCATTTCAGCGGTGCGTAAACTGCGACGGGCGCGGCTGACGGTGGGGCTGCTGCCCCAGTCCTGCATTTCCTGCACGGTACGCCGGGCCTTGAGTTGCGCGGAGAGGGCGTCGCGCAGCTGTACTTCAAGCGTCGCCGGGTCCATGCGCAACAGGACCTGGCCGGCCTCGACACGCTGGCCTTGTTCGACCAGGTTGGCCAGCACATTGCCGTCGAACGGTGCCGTCAGGACGACGGTGGTGTCGGGCTCGATCTTGCCCACCAGGCCGATCTGGTGCACCAACGGGTCGGGCTTTACGGCCAGCCACTGTTCGCCTGTACCCGCCTGCTCAGCCCCGCTGCGTTGACTGAGCAGGCCGGCGGCCGCGCCGGCCAACAGCAGGAACAAGGCAACGGCCAGCAGGGATTTTTTATTAGTAGTCATTAAGGGCAATTTCCCAACTTTCCAGCGTCATGCCCAGGGTCAGATCAAGCTGAGTCTGGGCGTTCAAATAAGCGATCAGCGCATTGAGCTGGGCATTTTCGGCGTTGCGCAGGTCGGTCTCGAAGCTCAGCACCTGGAAGTTGGTGGAGCGCCCGGCGCTGAGCTTTTCCCGCTCGATCTCGATCTTGCGCCGCGACAACTCCACGGCGCGCTTGGATATTTCATATTGGCGCCAGCGGGTGCCGAGGTCACGCACCACATTGTTGACGTTGCGCTCCAGCTCCTGGCGGGCGTCGGTAATGCGGATTTCCTGGTCTTCTACATTTACCCGTGCACGCACTTCGGCCTGGCGCGTGCTGATATCGCCAATAGGGATTTGCACTTGCACCCCGGCGTAACTGTCCCAGGTGCGGTTATTGTTATGGCCGTTGTCGTTATCGGTGGCGGCGCGTATCTGGTTGGCGCCAGCGACCAGGTCCACCTGCCAGCGCCCGGAATCCTTGGCGATCACCAGGTCGAGGTCGGCCTGTTGGCTACCGAGCAGGGCAGCGAGGTATTCCGGTTGCTGGTTTTGCGCAAGGTTGAAGGCCTGGCGCTTGTCGATCTCCATGGGGGTGGCTTCCAGGGCCTCGGTAGCACGCACGGGTGTCGACAGGTCCAGGGCCAGCAGGCGCAGCAACGCCAGGCGGCTGGTGTCGAGTTGGTTGCGCGCTTCTTCCACGCCTAATTGCTGGGTGGCGATATCGGCTTCGGTCTGCACGATCTCGAATTCGGCCATGCGCCCGGCGCTGATCAGCGCTTTGTTCACCTCCAGTAAAGTATTGGAGCGTTTGAGCGCTTCCTGGACGATCACCAACTGTTCCTGGGCGCGCAACAATTCGCGGTAGGTGGCGATGATCTGGCTGATGGTCTGCGCCACGGTGGCCTTGAGGTTCAGGCGGTTGGCCTGCTCGGCCAGGCGCGACAGGCGCAGCGGTGCGGTGGTGGCATCCCAGCCGGCCCCGCGCATCAGCGGTTGGATGATCGCCAGGTCCAGGCCGTCGCTGCGGTAGCGGCCGGCGCGGTTGGCGTTGTTCAACTGCTGGGTCCAGGCCATGCTCAAGCGCGTGCCGTATTCGCCGAGCAGGCTGCTGGTAGGCGCGACGTTGGCGTTGCGCGCATTGTCTTGGGAGCCACGGGTGCTGCGGTAATAGCTGTTGAGGGTGAGCTTGGGGTTGAACACATCTTCGGCCACGCGCAGGTCGAATTTCTGCGCCACCCGTTGCAGGTAGGCGCTGCGGATCGCCGGGTTATTACGCAGGCCCAGGTACACCGCGTCCCCCAGGGTCATGGTGGTGGCCTGGGCATTCAGCGAGACGCTACGCTCGTAGCCGCTGCGGGTAGTGCTGGGTGCCTGAGGGTTGATCACCACATCGGCGGCCATGCCCGGCAGGCTGATCAGCATGAGCAGCGGCAGGTACTTATTCATCGCGCAGGGCCTCGACCGGCTGCAAGCGTGAGGCCGAAACCGCCGGGTAGATGCCAAAGAACAAACCCACCAGCAACGTACTGCCCACGCCCAGGGGCAGGGCAGCCACTGCCAACGCAAAGGCCCAGCCCGACAGCCACGCATACAGCCAGGCAGCGGTCATGCCCAGGACTGCGCCGCACAGCGCACCCACGGCGGTGAGTGTGACCGCTTCGAGCAAAAACAGGTTGCGGATATCCCGCTGGCGCGCGCCCAGGGCCATGCGGATGCCGATCTCACGGCGGCGTTCCGAGACGTTCATCAACATCACGTTCATCACCCCGACACCGCCGCCCACCAGGGAGATTGCGCCGAGGGCCAGGAGTAGATAGGCGAAGGTGCGGCTTTGCCGGGTCATGCCATCGATCATTTGCTGGGGCACCGTGATGTCGACGCTATGGTCGCTGAGCTGGGGTTGCAGCGCGGCGGCGGCGTCCCTGGCTATGCGTTCCATGTCCTGCCCCGGCGCCGCGCGGATGAGCACGTTGTTGATCTGCGGGTTGGCATAGATGCGGCGCATGCCCTCGGCGGGAATAAACAGCGATTCGTTGGCCTGCACCGGCATCAGCATGGCCCGGGGTTGGTTGTGCAGGATGCCCACCACCAGAAACAGGTAATCGTTGATACGCACACGGTCGCCCAATTGCAGCGGGTCACCTGGCGCGCCGAGGGCCTGGGCGAGCTGGTCGCCGATCACCCCGTAGGTTTCGTTGGCATCGAAGGGTGACAGGAAGCGCCCCTCACGCAGCGCCAGGCGCATGGCGTCCTGGATACCGGCAGTACTGCCGACAAAGTTGGCATTGGCGGTCCGCCCATGAAACACAATGGGCCCGCTGAACAGGCTGAGCGCGCCGATATGGGCAATGCCCGGCACTGCCCGGCGTACCGCATCCAGGTCGAGCTGGGTGCGCATCGGCACATTGCTGCTGCCCTTGGGCGGGAACTGGGCGATGAGGGTGTCGGTACCCATGTCCTTGAAAATCATCGCCGCATCCACCGCCGCGTTGTGGCCGATATTGATCAGCGCCACCACTGAGGAACTGCCGATGACGATCCCCAAGAGCGCCAGGATCGAACGCTTGCCTAGGGTACGCAGGCTGATAAAGGCTTCGTGCAGCAACTGGCTGAGGCTCTGCTCGACCCGCAGGCTCATGGGCGCCCGGCCTCATGCACCACGCCGTTGCACACCAGGATCTTGCGCTCCAGACGCTCGGCAATGTGGGGGTCGTGGGTGACGATGATCAGCGTCACCTGTTGGTCACGGTTGAGGTTCAACAGCAGGTCCATGATCTCTTGGGCGGTAGTGCTGTCGAGGTTGCCGGTGGGTTCGTCGGCCAGGATCACCGAGGGTTTGCCGACCAAGGCGCGGGCAATGGCCACACGTTGGCGCTGCCCTCCGGAGAGGTCGGCGGGGCGATGGTGGGCGCGTTCGGCGAGGCCGACTTGAGCGAGCATGCGCTGGGCGTGTTCCACCGACTCATGCCGCGACACGCCGCGATAACTCAAGGGCAGTGCGACGTTGTCCAGGGCACTGAGGCGTGGCAGCAGGTTGAAGCTCTGGAACACGAAACCGATCTGCTGGTTGCGGATCGCCGCCAACTCATCGGGGGTGGCGTTAAAGATATCGTGGCCGGCAAAGTGGTACTGGCCGCAGTTGGGCAGGTCCAGCAGGCCGAGGATATTGAGCAGGGTGCTTTTGCCGGAGCCAGAGGCACCGAGAATGCCGCAGCTGTCACCGCTGGCGATGGACAGGCACACGTCATTGAGAATGCTCAATTCTTGCCCGGCGAGCTGATAGCGCTTGCCGATGCCTTGCAGGGAAATCAAGCCGGGTTGCGCGGGGGTCTGTGTCATCATGACTACGCCTGCAGTCTCGACGGTACCGCCTTGCTCCCAGAAACTCCTTGTAACAAGTTCGGAAGCTGCCTGTACCCGTCACGGACTGGTTTTATTTCTTGTTTTTAAAATATTGTTTGAATAGTAACTGCCTTCCTGACGCTTCGCCAGCCGTCGAGGTAGAGCGGTTTTACCGGTTGAAAGGATTTTTTCACCGAGTGTCAGAGTCGGGTAAAAACCCTACGACTTGCCTCGAAAGCCCGGATATACGGGCTTTGCAAGATATGGCGGAGTGTCACTACTTGCTTTCGACGGGCCGCCCCGGTATAAAAAATCAAATTATTTTTTAAAACAATATTTCCGCCGTGGAACCCATATGGTCGCGAAGAAACTCAGCGCTCCAAACGTTACCAAGACTCGACTGCTGGATGCGACAGAGGCTCTTTTCATCAAGTACGGCTATGACGCCGTGTTGCTACGGCAGATAACCGAGCGTGCCCAGGTCAACCTGGCGGCGGTGAACTACCACTTCGGGGACAAGGACTCCCTGATGAAAACCCTGCTGATGCAACGCCTGGAGCCTCTCAACGAGCAGCGCCTGGAACTGCTGGCGCGCTGTGAAGCCGAATCCGATGGCCCGCTCGATTGCGACACGCTCCTGGGCGTGCTGTTTGCCCCGGCCATGGGCCTGGAGCGCAGCGACCCGGCCAGCGGGGAAGGGCGCTCGTTCATCCGCTTCCTGGGCCGGGTCTACAGCGACACCTCGCCGTTTATCCAGGAATACCTCAAGGTCCATTACCAGCCGGTGTTCCAACGCTTTTTCGAAGCCTTCGCCCTGGCCCTGCCGGATTTGCCACGTAATGAACTGGGGGTGCGCCTGCAATTTGCCCTCAAGGCCATTTCCGGGGTCATGGCCGGCACCGAACTGCGCCTGCTGATGAACTCCATGAGCCTGGGCCGCCCGGCCACGGATGCCGAGGTGATGGCCAAGCTGATCACGCTGGTGTCGGCGGCGATTCGGGTGCCGCAGCAAAGCCAGGAAGCCGAAACGGCACTGGCCAAGGTGCTGGAAACCCAGCGCGCCCTACGCGAACACCACGCCCTGTAGGAGCGAGCTTGCTCGCGAAAAACGTCAACGATAGCGCTGGCACTCTGGCTAACCGCGGCGTCATTGCGTTCTTCGCGAGCAAGCTCGCTCCTACAGAGGTTGGCCCTTTTTTCGGAGCCAAAAAACAGGCAAAAAAAAGCCCGCTGGGGCGGCGGGCTTGATATGCAACGTTTGTAACGGATGAGGCTTCACAGTACGTCTCTTGATGTGAATAAATCGTGAAAAAAATGTAAGAAAGATTAGAGTTTGAACCTATTAAATTTACGGCTGGCTTAATACCTTTCGTCGCACCCTGTTAACTCTGACAGTAGGCAAGTTTTTTGTTTGGGCGTTTGATTCGTCAAAGACGCGGCACATCGAAAACGGTGCACTGCGAGGCGTCGAACAAGGAGCGAAGAATGGTGCGTAACCTTGATAAGCACGTACTGGAACCCGTCGATATTCCATTGATGTATCCGCCGATTGCCGATGATGCGGAAGGCGCAGATGGCGGCATCGGCAGGCTGCATGTGACACGTGATCTTGTCGTTTACGTGGACTATCCCTTTTCTGCGCCGGTGGGCACCACATTCCAGCTGATATGGAATGGACCAACGCCGGTAGGTTTCTACCTGGTGCGTGATGGCGACCCTCCACGCACCCGCTTCCCACTCACTGTGCCCGCTCACTCGATCCTCGAGGGCTGGGCTGACGCGATGTATTGCAGAATCATCCCCGACAATGAGCCCCCTCAGCAGACCCCTCCCTTGCGCCTCAGGATCAACTTGCAGAGACCTGGTGGCAAGGCTCCCGAACCCACGGATAAAGGCCATGGCGGGCTGGTATTCAAACTTGAGCCACAGGTGGAGTTGGAAGGCGTCGATGAACAAAAAGCCCGGGATGGGGTGACGGTCACCTGTCACAAGTGGGAGAACATGGGCCCTTATGACCTGCTCACGTTGGTCTGGGGATCAGAAAAAGTTGAGCATCGGGTACAGCCGAATGAGGTGGGGCGTGACATTGAAATCACTGTGACCCCCGAGATGATCCTCGCTGCGGGTAACAGCGACATTCTCCCCGTGGCAATGACCGTCACGGGGAACACCGGCAATTTGCCGGATGAGGATGCAATGTGGTCGGTGGTCTCATACGTAGAGGTCTACACCGACAGTCAGCGTATGGAGCCGCCTTGGGTTGACTACCCCTTGACCGAATCCGAAATCAACTTGGCGAATATCGGTAATGACGCTGTACGGGTCGGTTTCTACCTGACATCGGAAGATGCCCATCGCTACACCCATGTCCACTTTTATTGGATTGGCACTCTAGAGGATGGCGGGACGGTTCCTCATTCCGAGATGCGAGAGCTGGCCGGTACCAAGGCTTATTATTTCGAGATACCCAATGCTGTGGTCGCCGCCATTGCCCGGGGGCGTGCAATTGTCTATTACGTACTCGATAGCCAGCACGGCAGTGCCCCCCGTTCGAACTATCGTCATGTGACTGTCATCGGAGAGATCAGGCAATGGTTGGCCCCCAGCGTGGAGGGCGATTCCGATGGGCAGATTGATCCCGACCTTGCGCAGGTCAAGGTCCACATACCGGTCCAACCGGGCTGGCAATCATTCCAGGCACTGGAATTGATCCTTTTGGCCAGTGATGCCGGGGGCACTATCGAGCACCGTGTCGGCATTGATCTAGGTGAGTTGTCTGCCGCTGAGGATCAATTGACGGTGGTACTTGAAGGCGATGACCTCAGACGATTCAAAGGCCGTTTGGCCGACCTGTTCTATCGCGCAACCAAGGACGGCGAAAAGCCACGTGAGTCGTGGCGTCGATCATTGAGGATCGGTGAGCTGCAGCCGGACATGCCCGCGCCGATCGTTCGAGATGAGCTTGAGGGTGAACTCCACCTGGATAACGTGTCACCGTTCGGTACGCCTATCGACGCACCGTTCAGCGATGTGGAGTTCGGCGATTGGATAACGCTCTGCATCAAGGGCGTACACAGCATCGACCTGCCCAAGCAGGCGAACATTCCCGGCGTTGCTGTATCGTTTGACGTATTGCCTCAGGATCTGGAGCCCAATCGAGGTGAAGATACTTCGCTCTACTACACCCTAAAACGCGGGAACTTGCCCGAGCGCTATTCCCTGACTACACCATTGCGTATGGTTTGAGCGCTATTGGTCAGATCTTCCAGTGCCGGGCGGTCTTTGCCAGGCGCTGGCGCATCCCATCCACGTTCGCCGCCAGTTGCAAGGTCAACAGACGATACCCATCCAGCGCACTGTACACCGGTGCATCCAGTGTAGGCCCACTGGCATGGGCGTGACCGGTACGCTCCAACCGCTCCGTCACCCCCGATTTCAACGCGCGCGCCATCCCCACCAACTGCACCCGGATTTGCCGATGCTCGGCCTTCAACATGACTTGCATCCGCGCCGTGGCCTGCTCATCACGCGGGTCTGGCCGGGTATTGCCCAGAATCTCCAGGGTGCTGATGCACAGGCGCAGGTGACGCTGGATCGCGTCCAGTTCAGTCATGGAAATCCGCACTTCCTTGGACACCGAAGGCATCAACGAACGCAGTTGCACCATCGCCCCGTTCAAACGGTTGAGCAGCTTGAGGTGTTCATCGTCAGTCACGGACTGGCCATTGATGATCCGGCTATAAATTTGCGCGCAGTCACGCAGGGCGCTGGCCAGGTTGTAGCGCCACGAATACACGGCGTACAACGGCAAGGCAAAGGAAAACGCCAGGGCCAGCACAATGCCGATGAGGATATCGACGGTGCGCCACAGGCCATCGGAGATCGGGTTGTCGCCATGGCCGGCGACGATAAACACCGTGATTGCCGACAGCAGCGCGATATAACCGCCCTTGCCGATGGCGTGATAGGAAAAGAACCCGCACACCACGGACATCAACAGATAGGTGAGCAACGGCAGGCCGAAGTACGCTTGTTGCACCACCAGCAGCAAGCCGACGCTGGCGCCGATCAAGGTGCCGTAGGCGCGCTCGACGGCTTTCTTGCCGATATTGCCGTGGTGCTGCAACCCGCCGATGACGATTAGCATGGTCACCGACGCCCATTCACCGTGGGGCAGGTTGAGGCCGGTGGTCAGCAGGATGGTTGCCAGCAAACCCACCGATACGCGCGCGGCGTGGATCAGCTTGGCATGGCGAAAGCGGCGGTAGGGGTCGAGCAAGGGGCGCAGTAGGCGCCGGGCAAAGAAGGGCAGGTTCATCAGTATTAAAGTGGCCTCAAATGTATGAATGTGCTCGATCAAATGTGGGAGCTGTCTGCACATTGGAACGGGGTTGGCTTCAGAAGATGTAGTCGGTAGTCAGGAAGCTCGAATCGCGGTTGCGCAAAATATCGCTGACCAACGCCTTGTTACTCTCCTGGAACTTGGTCGCCACCAAAGTGCGGATCGAGAACACGCGCAAGGCGTCATGCACCGACAACGTGCCCTCGGCCGAGTTCTTGCGCCCGTTGAAGGGGAAGGTGTCCGGCCCGCGCTGGCATTGGGCGTTGATATTGATACGGCCCACCTGGTTGGCGAAGGTGTCCACCAGGCGTCCGACTGCCACGGGGTCGGTGCCGAAGAGGCTCAACTGCTGGCCGAAGTCCGAGTCCAGCACGTAGTCGATCACGGTCTCCAGGTCGCGATAGGGCACGATCGGCACCACGGGGCCGAATTGCTCTTCGTGGTAGACGCGCATCTGCGGGTTTACCGGGTACAGCACCGCCGGGTAGAAGAACGAACCACGGCTGCTGCCGCCCTCGGGGTTCATGACCTTGGCGCCATGGCGCGCCGCATCGGCCACCAGTTCGCTGAGGTAATCGACCTTGCCGACTTCCGGCAGTGGCGTCAGCGCCACGCCATCCTCCCACGGCATGCCGGGCTTGAGCGTCGCCAGCTTGGCGTTGAATTTCTCGATAAAGCGCTCGACCACGTCTTCATGCACGAACAGGATCTTCAACGCGGTGCAACGCTGGCCGTTGAACGACAGCGAACCGGTGACGGCTTCGTTCACCGCGTTGTCCAAGTCCACTTCGGGCAGCACGATCCCCGGGTTCTTGGCATCCAGGCCCAGCGCAGCACGCAAACGGTGCGGCTTGGGGTGCAGCTTTTTCAAATCACTGGCGGCCTTGTTGGTGCCGATAAACGCAAAGATGTCGATCTTGCCGCTGGCCATCAGCGCGCTCACGGTCTCGCGGCCGCTGCCGTAGATCACGTTGATCACCCCGGCCGGGAAGCTGTCACGGAAGGCTTCCAGCAAAGGGCGGATCAACAGCACACCCAGCTTGGCCGGCTTGAACACCACGGTATTGCCCATGATCAAGGCCGGGATCAGCGTGGTGAAGGTCTCGTTCAACGGGTAGTTGTAAGGCCCCATGCACAACGCCACGCCCAGGGGGACGCGGCGGATCTGGCCGAGGGTGTCCTGCTCCAGTTCAAAACGACTGCTGCGGCGGTCGAGTTCCTTGAGGGCATTGATGGTGTCGGTGATGTAGTCGCAGGTACGGTCGAATTCTTTCTGCGAGTCCTTGAGGTTCTTGCCGATCTCCCACATCAGCAGCTTGACCACCGCATCGCGCTGTTCGCGCATGCGCCGCAAAAAAGCTTCGACGTGCTGGATACGCTCGACCACGCGCATCGTCGGCCATGCACCCTGGCCACGGTCGTAGGCGCGCACGGCAGCATCCAGGGCGGTGAGGGCGGTGTCGGCATCCAGCAACGGCGTGCTGCCGATGTGTACACGCTCATCACCCAGTTGCACGGGGCTTTGCACGCGGGCGAGCGGGCCGTTCCACACCTGCAACTGGCCATCGACCAGGTATTCACGTTGCTCAATGGGCGCCGCCAGGCGAAATTGCTCGGGAATCTGCGCGGTGGAGGTGGGAAACAGCTGGGCGAGCAGGTTGCTGGTGGTCATGTCGCTACCCCTGGAATAGTTGCAAAACATGACTAGAGAGTCACCCAACAAGCGGCTCTAACGCAAGGCTTGCGCGCATTCTTGTTCGCAGCGCGGTGTACGCCGGGTAAACTGCGCGGCTTTTCAGAAGGAGTTCACATGAGTCAGTACCAGCCGGGCATTCTTGCCGCACCGGTGCCTTTGCAGGCCCGCCATTTGTTTTTTGCCCTGGATTCGTTGCAAGCCGTGCCCGCTGCGCTGGACGCGCTGGTGCAGTTGACGGATGCGGCGGCCGTGGTGGGGGTCGGTGAACCGCTGGTAAAAGCGCTGGGTGCCCAGATCCCAGGGCTGCGCTCATTCCCGGCCGTTAGCGGCCCTGGCGCGCACAACCCGTCGACTCAACAGGCGCTGTGGGTATGGTTGCATGGGGTGGATCGCGGTGAGTTGTTGCTGCGCAGCCGTGCCGTGGAAAAAGCCCTGGCTCCGGCGTTTCGCCTGGTGCAATCGACTGAAGGTTTCCGCTACAAGACAGGCTTTGACCTGACCGATTACGAAGACGGCACCGAAAACCCCCACGACGATGCCGCCGTGCAAGCCGCGCTGACCGACAGCGGCGCCAGCTTTGCCGCGATCCAGCAATGGCAGCACGACCTTGACGGTTTCGCCGCATTGCCTGCCCAGGAGCGTGACCACATCATTGGCCGCCGCCATGGCGACAACGAAGAACTCGACGACGCCCCGGAATCGGCCCATACCAAGCGCACTGCCCAGGAAAGCTTTACCCCGGAAGCCTTCGTGGTGCGCCGCTCGATGCCCTGGGCCGAGAATGGCCAGGCTGGGTTGATGTTTCTCGCCTTCGGGCATTCCTTCGATGCGTTTGAGGCCCAGCTGCGGCGTATGAGCGGGTTGGAGGATGGGATCGTCGATGGCCTGTATCGCATCAGCAAGCCGCTGACCGGAGGCTATTACTGGTGCCCGCCGGTGAGGGAAGGGCGCCTGGACCTGAGTCTGGTTTTTTAACCGCCTTTTTGCCTGCTCCCTCAAGCGCTTTTGAGCGCTTCCAGCCACGCGGGATCGAGCCGGGTTTGTTCGGTGTCGATCCCCAGTGCGTGCATCTTCGCCTTGTGTGCTTCGATTTCGCCGACCAGTTGCGCCTGGGCGCTGGAGTTGGCGTCCAGCTCGTGCATCTGCGTCAGCCCCAAGTGATAGAAGCGCAACAGCTTGATGGCTGCCGGGTCGTTGGCCTGCACCCGCTCGGTGACCTTGTGCATAACATTGGTCACGCTCATCAGGCTGCGCTTGAGTTGCCAGCCATACACCGCTGGCGCCAACCAGGCCTGGCTCCAGAACGGGCCACGCACCAGCGCGACCGTGATCAACACGCCGGCGAAGACGCCGCCGACGTTGAAGCGAAAATTGTCACCGCCAGGCTCACCGAACAGCATCACCGCCAGGCTCGACAGCAGCATGGCCAGGGCCAGGAACAGCACCGCGACGATC
The DNA here is from genome assembly GCF_016613265.1 of Pseudomonas sp. MF6751. Taxonomy (NCBI): domain Bacteria; kingdom Pseudomonadati; phylum Pseudomonadota; class Gammaproteobacteria; order Pseudomonadales; family Pseudomonadaceae; genus Pseudomonas; species Pseudomonas sp. MF6751. The sequence goes on along the minus strand of NZ_JAENSV010000013.1, from coordinate 28,968 downwards.
AACGTGCTGCGGCGGGTCTGTTGGCGATAGGCAGTGGGGTCGCAGGGTTTGAGTTCGAACATCCGGGGCAGGTCTCCAAAAAGGGCGGTCATCTTCTCACGCCTGGCGTAATGAAGTTGAACGATGGCGCGGGGCGGTTTCTCTAAAATGGTGAACCCCTCATGAGGTCAGTCATCATGTCTGAACACAAGCAGCCACCGCCAGGTACACCGGATCCGAACCGTACGCCGGGCGAGGAGGAGCGTGATAACGATGCGTTGCGCCCCAACGATCCCAAAGAGCGCGGTCCGGACAACGATGTCGAGCGCGTCGAAGAAGACCTGGAAAACCTCCACGACAGAGCCCGCCCGCTTTAGCAGGAGAATATGATGAACAAACCTACCGATGGTCCCTCTTCCAACGAACACGCCAGTGGCAAGGATGAACTGGGTTTCGACCCGGATTCGCCGGATGTAGCCGACCCACAGGTCGATCCCATCGGCCCGGCTATTGCGCCGTTGGACAAAAAGGACGACGAGACAGCGAAAAAAAAGCCGCCCTACGATCCGTTGGGCGACTTGAAGCAATGAACCGAGCCCCGCCCTTGTGCGGGGCTTTGTTTACCTGGGCGGCGACCAGCTGACATCGCTGATACCGTATTTTTCTGCCCAGGGCCGGGTGGTCTTTTTCACCTGTTCGTGACCTACGCGGCCGATGCGGCTGACATGGGCAATGTCGGCATCGACGGCCGCCCAATGCCAGGCCTCGGCGTTGTTCATGACTTCGGCGCGCACCACGAAAGACTTGGGTTTACCGTGTAGCTGATAGTGGACGGTGTAGATTTTTGCGGTACTCATGCTGCCTCCCAATCCTGTTATAGATGGATAGGCCGGCGCTCCAAAAGGTTCATTCAAAATGACAACGCAGGCAGAGGCGCGGCATAGTGACGCTCTTGCCCTGCGCCCAAGGATCGCGCCATGCACACACTCACCGATAGCCGCCTGTACCTGCAACGCCTGGGCTATGCCTCGCCACCGCCGCCCACCCTGCAAACCCTGCGGGACTTGCAACTGCGCCATGTGTGCAGCTTTGCCTTTGAAAGCCTGTCGACCTTGATGCATGCACCGGTACCGATCGACCTTCCCAGCGTTGAGCGCAAGGTACTGCACGAGGGACGCGGCGGCTATTGCTACGAGTTGAACCAGCTGTTCCTGGCACTCTTGCAGGAACTGGGCTTCGAGGCCCGCGGCATCACCGGGCGTGTGGTGATCGGCGGCCCACCGGACGCCCACACTGGGCGAACCCATCGCTTGAGCCTGGTGACCCTCGACGGCGTGCGCTATATCACCGATGTCGGTTTTGGCGGCATGGTGCCCAGCAGCCCGTTGCAACTGGACAACGACGCCCCCCAGGCCACCGCTCATGAGCCTTATCGCCTGACGCTCAATCACGGCAGCTACACGCTGTGGGCGCAGGTGGGCGAGGAGTGGCGTGGCCTGTACGTGTTCGATCTGCAAACCCAGGCCGACATCGACTATGAAATCGGCAACTGGTACGTCTCCACGCACCCAGGCTCCCCGTTCGTAGGGCAGTTGAAAGCCGCGCTGCTTGCGCCTGGCAGGCGCCACACGTTGGCCAACGCCCGCTATGCGGTTCATTACCTGGATCGGCCCAGCGAGAAGCGCAAGCTGGAGAGTGCTGATGAGTTGCTGACGTTATTGCGCGACACCTTCGGCATTTGTTTGCCGGCTCAGCCCCAACTTCGCGAAGCGGTTGAGCACCTGATCAGGGCCGATCTCGAAGAGTATTGAGATAGAGCCTTCGCTGAACCGTTTTTTCTCCATTTTGGTGCAAATCAGTTCGAACTTTTTGCAAACGCCAAGGTTCGAACCGATTCCTGAATACTTTGCCCACCTTAAAATGGAGATGTAAAACGATGTCCAAACTATTCGGAAAATTCCTCAAGAACACCTCGTTGCTGGCCCTGGTGGCTGCCCCTGGCGTGGTGTTCGCAGCACCTTCCACCGACCCGATTTCCACGTTCGGGATCATGGGCAGCTACAACGACTTCAAACTTGAAGGCGGCAGCGAAAGCGACAAGGACCACATGCCCGAAGCTGGCCTGTTCTACAACTTCGGCAACAAGCTCACCGCCGAGTCGGGCTTTATCTACCAGGCCGGTATCGAAGCCAAGTACGGCGAAAAAAGCGATAACAAACTCAAGGAAGGCCAGGCCGACCTCGACCTCGGCTGGCGTGCCGCGCTGGATGCGCGCAACTTCGTCGATGTGATCGTGGGCGGTGGCTACACCTGGACCCGCTACGAGCCGGACACCAATGGCTACGACATGAAACTCACCAACAAGTCGCCGTTTGCCAAGGCAGCCCTGGGCTACAACCACCAGTTCGATGACATGACCCTGCGCGTTGAAGCCGGCGCCCGTCACACCATCGATGGTCGCGCCAAGCTCAAGGTGGACGGCGTTGGCAGCGACAGCGTGGACCTCAAGGACCGCACCAACCCTTACGCCGAAGTCAGCCTGCTGATGAACCAGAAGGGCGACCTGCCAGTGATGGCGGGCCTGTACTACACCCGCACCGAGTACAAGCTCGATAACGACTCCTATGTGGCCGACAACACCAAGCTCAAGCGTGATGAGTATGGTTTCAAGGTGGGTATCGCGTTCTAAGGTTGCGGCCTTGACCAATCCCCAGTTTGAATAAAAAACGCCCCGCTATAAGTCGGGGCGTTTTTTTGCCTGTGGCTGTCGGCCCAGGTTAACCCTGTATTGGGTCAGACAGTTCTGGGGTGTTTGTTTTGGCGCCTTCGCGGGCAAGCCCGCTCCCACATTTTGAAAGCGTTCCCCTGTGGGAGCGGCTTGCCCGCGAAGGCGATGGTGAATGCACCGCCTCTCTAATACCTCGCCTCTGAAACGCAAAACGGCGCCCAAAGGCGCCGTTCTGTTTACTGCATCAACCTAAGCGATCAAACGCCCAGCACCGCGTGCTGCACCAGGGTGAGCAACGGTTGTGGGTACACGCCCAGGAAGAACGCGAGCAGGGCGATGGCCAGCAGCATGACGCCGCCTGCCTTCTGTTCCCAATGCAGCTCGGCATCCACACGGCGCAGGTTTGGCTCGATCAGGTACAGGGTGACCATCACGCGCAGGTAGTAGAACACGCCGATGGCGCTGCCCAGTACCAGCGAGGCAACCAGCCACCATTCGTGGGCTTCGACACCGGTCGCGACAATGTAGAACTTGCCGATAAAGCCCGCTGTCAGCGGAATGCCGGCCAACGACAGCATCATCACGGTGAGCACGGCGGTCAGGTACGGACGGCGCCAGAACAGGCCGCGGTATTCGTACAGGGCGTCGGCGTCACGGCCTTTGTACGGCGACGACATCAAGGTGATGACGCCGAACGCACCCAGGCTGGTGATCACGTAGGTGACCAGGTACACGCCAATGGCTTCCACGGCCAGGCCTTTGCTCGCCACCAGGGCGATCAGCAGGTAGCCGAAGTGGGCGATAGACGAGTAACCCAGCAGACGCTTGAGGTTGTTCTGGGTCAGGGCCAGCAGGTTACCGAACAGGATCGACGCAATGGCGATCACCGTCAGCACGTTGCTCAGCACGCCGGTGTTGGCGGCGGGGGAGATCTGGAACAGGCGCACCATCACCGCAAACACGGCCACCTTGGACGCAGTGGCCAGGAACGCTGCCACCGGCGCCGGGGCGCCTTCGTACACGTCCGGGGTCCATAGGTGGAACGGCACCAGCGACAGCTTGAACGCCAGGCCGATCAGCATCATCGCCAGGCCCAACTGGGCAATCGGCGCCGGGCTGTTGGTGGCGGCCAGCGCGTGGCCGATACCGGTGAAGCTCAGGCTGCCGGCTTCGGCGTAGAGCAGGGCCATACCGAACAACAGGAACGCAGAACCGGCGGCCGACAGCACCATGTACTTGATGCCGGCTTCCAGGGAGCGCTTGTTGAAGAAGGCATAGGCCACCAGGCCGTAGGTCGGGATCGACAGCAGTTCCAGGCCGATGAACAGGCCCGCCAGGTGCTGCGCGCTGACCAGCACGATACCGCCGGCCGCAGCCAGCAGGATCAGCAGGTACAGCTCTTCGCGGTTGCCCGGGTAGCCGGTGCCGCCTTCGCCGAGGTAGGCGTGGGCGAGGGTGACGCAGGCCAGGGTCGCCACCAGGATCAGGGCGATGTACAGCAGCGCGAAGTCATCGACCATTATCAATGGCGTGACGGCCAGTGGCGCGACCTTGAGGGCCGGGATGATCGACAGCAGGGCCAGGTTCAACCCGGCGCAGGACAGCAGGAACGTTTGCGAGTGATTGCGGCGCCAGGCGATTGCCAGCATCACCACCACGATGGTGAGGCTGGTAATCAGCAGCGGCGCAAGCGCGATAAAGTGTTGGATCGTGAATTCCATAGCGCTCTTACCGGGCCGAAGCGAGTTGAGAGAAGGCGGTGCCGAACCACTGCTGCACGCCATGCATCGTTGCGGCAGAAGTGTCCAGGAACGGTTGCGGGTACACGCCGATGAAGATCAGCAACACCGCAAGGCCGAGCACCATGATCAGTTCGCGCGCATCCATCCCTTGCAGGACGGTGTCGGACTTGGCCGGGCCGAAATAGGCGCGGTGGATCATGATCAGCGAGTAGACCGAACCGAACACCAGGCCGGAGGTGGCGATGGCGCTGATCCACGGCGTCTGCACAAAGGCACCCATCAGGATCAGGAACTCGCCGATGAAGTTACCGGTACCCGGCAAGCCCAGGGATGCGGCGGCGAAGAACAGGCTGATTGCCGGCAGGTACGCGATGCGCGACCACACGCCACCCATTTCACGCATGTCGCGTGTGTGCAGGCGCTCGTACAGCTGGCCACTGAGGATAAAGAGGGCGGCGGCCGAAACACCGTGGGCCAACATCTGGATCACTGCGCCTTGCAACGCCAGTTGGCTGCCGGAGTAGATACCGATCAGTACGAAACCCATGTGGGAAACGGACGAGAAAGCAATCAGACGCTTGATGTCGGTTTGGGCGAAGGCCAGGAACGCACCGTAGAAGATCCCGATCAGACCCAGGGTCATGGCAATCGGCGCGAATTCGGCCGAAGCATTCGGGAACAGCGGCAGGGCGAAACGCAGCAGGCCGTAGGCAGCGGTCTTCAACAGGATACCGGCCAGGTCCACGGAACCGGCAGTCGGCGCCTGGGCGTGGGCGTCAGGCAACCAGGAGTGGAACGGCACCACCGGCAGCTTCACCGCGAAGGCGATGAAGAAGCCCAGCATCAGCACGTACTCGGTGGTCAGCGACATCTTGGTTTTCAACAGGTCGGCGTAGTTGAAGGTAATCACGCCGGTGTTGTTGAAGTTGACCAGTACCAGGCCCAGGATCGCCACCAACATGATCAGGCCGGAAGCCTGAGTGAAGATGAAGAACTTGGTCGCTGCGTAGATCCGGGTTTTCTTGCCGTCCGAAGAACTGTGACCCCAGAGCGCGATGAGGAAGTACATCGGCACCAGCATCATTTCCCAGAAGAAGAAGAACATGAACAGGTCCAGCGCCAGGAACACGCCGACAACGCCGCCCAGGATCCACATCAGGTTCAGGTGGAAGAAGCCCACGTGACGCTGGATCTCTTTCCAGGAGCAGAGTACCGAGAGGATACCCAGCAGGCCGGTCAGCAGGATCATCAACAGCGACAGGCCGTCGAGGGCCAGGTGCACGTTGATGCCGAAGCGCTGGATCCACACGTGCTTGAATTCAAGCGCGAAGGTGGGGTCGACACCCGGTGCCGGAGCGAATGAATAGTCACCATGGGCCCACAGCCAGAGGCCGAGCGCGAGTTCCAGGGACATGGTCAGCAACGCAATCCAGCGGGGGAGGGTGGCGCCGAAGCGTTCACCCATCCAGCAGAGCAGGCCGCCGATAAAGGGGATCAGGATTAGCCAGGGCAGAATCATGACGGGCTCGTTTCCTTTCGCAAGTTCGCAAAGTACGCAGTGCACTTAAACATAGTCAGACCGCTACCACGACGATGGCGCCGATCACCAGAACGGCACCCGCCGCCATGGACGCTGCATACCAACGCAATTGGCCGGTCTCGCTGCGGCTCAGGGCGGTGTGACCGGCCTTGGCGGCACGCGGGATCAAACCGATGGTCTGGTCGAGCGGGTCTTTGCGCAGCATGTGGCTGATCGCAAGGTAAGGTTTGACGAACAGTTTGTCGTAGATCCAATCGAAGCCCCAGGCGGCGAACCACCAGGCCGACAGGAAGCGACCAATGCCACTGTTGGCCACGGCAGTCACGAAGCGACGCTTGCCGAGGAACAGCAGGGCCGCCAACAGGATACCGGCGATGGCGATGGCGCCCGAGGCGATTTCCAGGCTGTGCTGGGCTTCGCCGCCGGCATGGCCGACGCTTTGTGGCAACACACCGTGCAGTGGCGGGGTGATCATCGCACCGACGAAGGTCGACAGGATGATCAGCACCGACAGTGGCAACCAGTGGGAGATGCCGTGGCCTGCGTGCGCTTCGGTCTTGGCTTCACCGTGGAAGGTGATGAAGATCAGGCGGAAGGTGTACAGCGAGGTCATGAACGCACCTACCAGGCCTGCGTACAGCAGGTTCTGGTTACCGCTGGCGAAAGCTTCCCAGAGGATTTCGTCCTTGGAGTAGAAACCGGCGGTCACCAACGGCAGGGCTGCCAGGGCGGCACCACCGACGATGAAGCTGGCGTACGCCAGTGGCAGTTTCTTCCACAGGCCGCCCATCTTGAAGATGTTCTGCTCGTGGTGGCAGGCCACGATCACGGCGCCGGAGGCGAGGAACAGCAGGGCCTTGAAGAACGCGTGGGTCATCAGGTGGAAGATCGCCGCGTCCCAGGCGCCGACGCCCAGGGCCAGGAACATGTAGCCGATCTGGCTCATGGTCGAGTAGGCGAGGATACGCTTGATGTCGGTCTGTACCAGCGCGGCGAAGCCGGCCAGTACCAGGGTCACGCCGCCGACGATGCCCACCAGGTGCAGGATGTCCGGCGCCAGGGTGAACAGGCCGTGGGTACGGGCGATCAGGTAGACACCGGCGGTCACCATGGTGGCGGCGTGGATCAGTGCCGATACCGGGGTAGGGCCGGCCATCGCATCCGCCAGCCAGGTTTGCAGCGGCAGTTGCGCAGATTTACCCACGGCACCGCCCAGCAGCATCAGGGTGGCCAGGGTGATCCAGAAGTCGCCGACCTGGAATTTCTGCGGTGCCAGCACCAGCAGTTCCTGGATGTTCAGCGTGCCCACCTGTTGGAACAGGATGAACAGGCCGATGGCCATGAACACGTCGCCGATGCGGGTGACGATAAACGCCTTGAGTGCTGCGTTACCGTTGTTGCGGTTGCTGTAGTAGAAACCGATCAACAGGTACGAGCACAGGCCCACGCCTTCCCAGCCGAAGTACAGGAACAACAGGTTATCGCCCAGCACCAGGAACAGCATGCTGGCGATAAACAGGTTGGTGTACGAGAAGAAGCGCGAGTAGCCCGCTTCACCGCGCATGTACCAGGACGCGAACAGGTGGATCAGGAAACCCACACCCACCACCACGCCGAGCATGGTGATCGACAGGCCGTCGATGTAGAGGGCGAAGTTGGGCTTGAAGCCCTCGACCGCCATCCACTGCCACAGCACCAGGGTGTAGTGACCACCTTCGGGCGGCGCCACGTTGAATTGCCAGATGACGTAGGCGGCCACGATGGCCGACAGGCCGATGGAGCCCACGCCGATCAGGGCCGAGAGGTTCTCCGACCAGCGCCCGCGAGAGAACGACAGCAGCAGGAAACCGATCAGGGGGAATACGAAAGTCAGAAAGATCATGTTCATCCGCGCATCTCACTGGCAGCGTCGATATCAAGCGTGTGGAAGCGACGATACAACTGCAGCAGGATCGCCAGGCCAATACTGGCTTCGGCGGCTGCCAGGCTGATCACCAGGATGAACATCACTTGCCCATCCGGCTGGCCCCAACGTGCGCCTGCCACGATGAACGCCAGTGCCGCAGCGTTCATCATGATTTCCAGGCTCATCAACACGAACAGAATGTTACGGCGAACCATCAGGCCGACCAGGCCAAGGCAGAACAGGATGCCGGCGACCGCCAGACCATGCTCCAAAGGGATAGCAGGCATCGTCATTGCTCCTTGGCTTCGTTGCGGCCCAAGTGGAAGGCAGTGATGGCTGCGGCGAGCAGCAGCATCGAAGCCAGTTCGACCACCAGCAGGTACGGGCCGAACAGGCTGATGCCCACGGCTTTCGCGTCTACGGTGGTGTGGCCGATGGCCTGGCCGCTCTGGTGAGCGAACAGCACATACAGCAGTTCACCCAGCAGCAGCGCTGCGAGGACAACCGGGCCGAGCCAGATGCCGGGCTTGAGCCAGACGCGCTCCTGGGCGACCGAAGCCGGCCCCAGGTTGAGCATCATCACCACAAACACGAACAGCACCATGATGGCGCCGGCATAGGCGATCACTTCCAGTACACCGGCGAACGGTGCGCCGAGGCTGAAAAAGGTCATGGCCACGGCGATCAGCGAAATGATCAGGTAGAGCAGGGCGTGCACGGGGTTAGTGTTGGTGATCACGCGAAGCGTGGACACCACTGCAATACCCGATGCGAAATAGAAAGCGAATTCCATCTTTCTTCCTTAAGGCAGCAAGCTCTTCACGTTGATCGGCTCGGCTTCGTTTTGTGCGGCGCCTTTTGGCTTACCGGCAACGGCCATACCTGCAACACGATAGAAGTTGTAATCAGGGTTTTTACCGGGACCAGAGATCAAAAGATCTTCTTTCTCGTACACCAGGTCCTGACGTTTGAACTCGGCCATCTCGAAATCCGGGGTGAGCTGGATCGCGGTGGTCGGGCAAGCTTCCTCGCAGAGGCCGCAGAAAATGCAGCGCGAGAAGTTGATGCGGAAGAAGTCCGGGTACCAGCGACCATCTTCGGTTTCAGCTTTCTGCAGGGAAATGCAACCCACCGGGCACGCCACGGCGCACAGGTTGCAGGCTACGCAACGCTCTTCGCCGTCGGGGTCGCGGGTCAGTACGATGCGGCCGCGATAGCGCGGCGGCAGGTACACCGCTTCTTCGGGGTATTGCAGGGTGTCGCGTTTGCGAAAGCCGTGACCGAACACCATCACCAGGCTTCGCAACTGGGTACCGGTACCCTTAACGATGTCGCCAATATATTTGAACATGGGTCAAATCCTCACTGAACCGCGGCAGCTGGCGTGTTCAACAACACGACGGCAGCCGTCACCAGCAAATTGATCAGGGTCAGCGGCAGGCAGAATCTCCAGCTGAAATCCATCACCTGGTCATAGCGCGGGCGCGGAATCGAGGCGCGCAGCAGGATGAACAGCATGATGAAGAACGCGGTCTTCAGGAAGAACCAGAAGAAGGCCAACTGCGGCAGGATGCCGAACGGACCGTGCCAGCCGCCGAAGAACAGCGTGACCAGCAGGGCCGAGATCAAGATGATGCCGATGTACTCACCGACGAAGAACATGCCCCACTTCATACCGGCATATTCAATGTGGTAACCGTCGGCCAGTTCCTGTTCCGCTTCCGGCTGGTCGAAGGGGTGACGGTGAGTCACGGCCACGCCAGCGATGAAGAAGGTGCAGAAGCCGAAGAACTGCGGAATGATGAACCACAGGTTCTGCGCCTGGTACTCGACGATGTCGCGCATGTTGAACGAGCCAACCTGCACCACGATGCCCATCAGTGCCAACCCCATGAACACTTCATAGGATACGGTTTGGGCCGAGGCACGCAGGCTGCCCAGCAGGGCGAACTTGTTGTTGCTCGACCAACCGGCGAACAGCACCGCGTATACCGACAAACCGGCCATGGCGAAGAAGAACAGCAAACCGATGTTCAGGTCCGCCACGCCCCAGGTCGGGGTGATCGGGATGATCGCAAACGCAATCAGCAAGGCGCTCATGGCTACCACCGGTGCCAGGGTGAAGATCACCTTGTCGGCAAACGGCGGGGTCCAGTCTTCCTTGAAGAACATTTTCAGCATGTCGGCAGCGATCTGGAACATGCCGAACGGGCCAACGCGGTTCGGACCGTAACGGTCCTGCCACCAGCCCAGCAGGCGACGTTCGACGAAGCTGAGCAGGGCGCCCGCGACGACCACGGCCAACAGGATCACGATGGCCTTGACCACCGAGATGATCACGTCAATTACTTCCGGCGTGAACCAAGTCATTGCGCTGCCTCCTGCAGACCGTCAACGGTTTTGCCGAAAATGGCAGGCGGAATACCGGCGATGCCTTTAGGCAGTGCAACCAGGCCGGCACCCAACTCATCGTTGATACGCAGCGGCAGACGCAAGGTCTGGCCGGCCACGCTGACGCTGAGCAGGGCACCGTCGTTGACGCCCAGGCGGTCGGCTTCGGACTTGGCCACGGACACATAGGCGGCAGGAATGCGCTCTTGAACCGGCGTGGCCTTGGAAGAAGTTTCTTCGCTGCCGAACAGGTGGAAGAACGGCACGACCTGCCAGGTACCCGGCGCCGGGTTGAACGGACGCGGTACCGCAGCGAACCAGTTCAGCGAGTCACCGTTGGTTTCGATCAGGCGGGTGCCCGGGTCGCCAGCGCGGATGTGACCACCGACTTCGTCCTGGAACTTGTTCCAGGCTTGCGGCGAGTTCCAGCCCGGCGACCAGGCAAACGGCACTTGCTGACGGGGTTCGGCCGAACCCGAATAACCTTCCATGGAGAAGGCAAACGCGGTGTCGTTGTCTTGCGGGGTACGCGGTTCATGCACGCTGATGTCGGCGCGCATGGCGGTACGACCGGAGTAACGCAGCGGCTCACGTGCCAGTTTCAGGCCCTTGATGCGGAACGCGGCAGACGGCGCGGCATCGACAATACGAGCAAGCTGCGGTGCGCTGGCGGCGGTGGCAGCGGTCACGTGGTCGAGTTGGGTCCAGTCGATCGGCTGGTTCAGCAGGGTGGCGCGCAGGGCATGCAGCCAGCGCCAGCCTTCGTGCACCAGGATGCTGGCGTCCATGTACTTCGGATCGAACACCTGGAAGAAGCGTTGGGCGCGGCCTTCCTGGCTGACCAGTGTGCCGTCGCCTTCGGCGAAGGTGGCGGCTGGCAGCACCAGGTCGGCGCGGTCGCTGGTGGCGGTCTTCTGGTGGTCGGCGACGATCAGCACTTTGGCCGCGTCCAGTGCAGCGTCAACCTTGGCGGCAGCGGTGCGGGTGTACAGGTCGTTTTCCAGCACCACGATGGCGTCGGCGTTGCCGTCGATCACCGCTTGCAGCGCTGCGTCCACCGACTCGCCACCGAGCATGGCCAGGCCAAGGCTGTTGGCTTCCGGCACCACCAGGCTGATGGAGCCATTTTTGTCGCGCAGCTTCAGGGCCTTGGCGATGTTGGCGGCGGCTTCGATCAGCGCCTTGGAACCCAACGAGGTACCGGCAATGATCAGCGGGCGCTTGGCCGCCAGCAGGGCGTCGGCAATGCGCTGAGCCAACTCGACAGCTTCAGCGTCCAGGCCTTCAACGGCGGGTGCGCTGGCGTCGAGGGCGTGGGCCACGGCGAAACCGAGGCGCGCCAGGTCGTCCGGCGCGGCGTGTACGCATTCTTCAGCGATATCGTCGAGCTTGGTTTCAGCCAGGGAAGCGATAAACAGCGGGTTCAGCGCGTGCTGACCGATGTTCTTCACGGCGGCGTCAAGCCATGGTTGCACGCGCATGGCGTCGGCCATTTCTTCGGCCTTGCCTTTGACCGACTGACGCAGCGACAGCGCGATGCGTGCAGCGGTCTGGGTCAGGTCTTCACCAAGTACGAAGATCGCATCGTGGTCTTCGATGTCGCGCATGTTCGGCACTGGCAGCGGGCTGTCGTTCAGCACTTGCAGGACCAGGCGGATGCGCTCCAGCTCGCCCGCTTCGATACCGCAGTAGAAGTGCTCGGCACCTACCAGCTCGCGCAACGCGAAGTTGCTTTCGAGGCTGGCGCGTGGCGAACCAATACCGACGATAGTGCGGCCACGCAGCAGGTCGGCAGCCTTATCCAGCGCGGCGTCCAGGCTCAGCTTGGCGCCATCGGCCAGCAGGGGCTGGCGTGGGCGGTCTTCGCGGTTGACGTAGCCGTAGCCGAAACGGCCACGGTCGCACAGGAAGTACTGGTTGACCGAACCATTGAAGCGGTTTTCGATACGACGCAGTTCGCCGTAGCGCTCGCCCGGGGAGATGTTGCAACCGCTGGAGCAGCCATGGCAGATGCTTGGTGCAAATTGCATGTCCCACTTACGGTTGTAGCGTTCGGAGTGAGTCTTGTCAGTGAATACACCGGTCGGGCAAACCTCAGTGAGGTTGCCGGAAAACTCGCTCTCCAGCACGCCGTCTTCAACGCGACCGAAGTACACGTTGTCGTGGGCGCCAAAGACGCCCAGGTCAGTGCCGCCGGCGTAGTCCTTATAGAAGCGCACGCAGCGGTAGCAGGCGATGCAGCGGTTCATTTCGTGGGAAATGAACGGGCCGAGGTCCTGGTTCTGGTGGGTACGCTTGGTGAAGCGATAACGGCGCTCGTTGTGGCCGGTCATCACCGTCATGTCTTGCAGGTGGCAGTGACCGCCTTCCTCACAGACCGGGCAGTCGTGGGGGTGGTTGGTCATCAGCCATTCGACAACGCTGGCGCGGAACGCCTTGGATTCTTCATCGTCGATGGAGATCCAGGTGTTGTCGGTGGCTGGGGTCATGCAGGACATGACGATACGACCACGGGTGTCGTTCTCATCGGTGTATTGCTTGACCGCACACTGGCGACAGGCACCGACGCTACCAAGTGCGGGGTGCCAGCAGAAATACGGGATGTCGAGGCCGAGTGACAGACACGCCTGTAACAGGTTGTCCGCCCCATCGACTTCGAGCGCTTTGCCGTCTACGTGGATAGTGGCCATGGTTCAAAGTTCTTCGTTGGCCCGTTGTCAGCGGGCGTGGCTAATGGAATCTTGTTATTCATGTGCATCTACACAGCCTTTACGGCGTCAGCACATGAGCAGGCGAAGGGCACGGACCCTTCGCCTGTTTAAGCGTTACGCGCCGACTACGATCGGCTTTGCCAGAGGCGGGACGGCGGCGCTGGTGGGCGCGATGCCGGCTTCGAACTCCGAGCGGAAGTATTTGATTGCGCTGCCCAATGGCTCCACGGCGCCCGGTGCGTGAGCGCAGAAGGTCTTGCCTGGGCCGAGGAAACCGACCAGGCCGAGCAGGGTTTCGATGTCACCCTCGCGGCCTTCGCCATTTTCCAGGGCCATCAGCAGCTTGACGCTCCACGGCAAACCGTCGCGGCATGGGGTGCAGAAACCGCAGGACTCGCGGGCGAAGAACTGCTCCATGTTGCGCAGCAACGAGACCATGTTCACCGTGTTGTCCACCGCCATCGCGAGGCCAGTACCCATCCGGGTGCCCACCTTGCCGATGCCGCCGGCATACATTTGTGCATCCAGGTGCTCAGGGAGCAGGAAACCGGTGCCGGCGCCGCCTGGCTGCCAGGCTTTCAAGGTGTAGCCGTCGCGCATGCCGCCGGCGTAGTCCTCGAACAGCTCGCGCGCGGTCACGCCGAACGGCAGCTCCCACAGGCCAGGGTTCTTGACCTTGCCGGAGAAGCCCATGAGCTTGGTGCCCATGTCTTCGCTGCCTTCACGGGCCAGGGATTTGTACCAGTCCACGCCGTCGGCGATGATCGCCGGCACGTTGCACAGGGTCTCGACGTTGTTCACGCAGGTCGGCTTGCCCCACACGCCCACGGCGGCGGGGAAGGGCGGCTTGGAACGCGGGTTGGCGCGGCGGCCTTCGAGGGAGTTGATCAGTGCGGTTTCTTCACCGCAGATATAACGCCCGGCCCCGGTGTGCACGAACAGTTCGAAGTCGAAACCGGAACCGAGGATGTTCTTGCCCAGCAGGCCGGCGGCCTTGGCTTCTTCCACGGCACGGTTCAGGTGCTTGGCGGCGGTGGTGTACTCGCCACGCAGGAAGATGTAGCCGCGGTAGGTTTTCAGCGCACGGGCACTGATCAGCATGCCTTCGATCAGCAGATGGGGCAGTTGCTCCATCAGCATGCGGTCTTTCCAGGTGTTGGGCTCCATTTCATCCGCGTTGCACAGCAGGTAACGGATGTTGATGGATTCGTCTTTGGGCATCAGGCCCCACTTCACGCCGGTAGGGAAGCCCGCACCGCCGCGGCCCTTGAGGCCGGCGTCCTTCACGGTCTGGACGATATCGTCCTGGGCCATGTCGGCGAAGGCTTTGCGCGCAGCCGCGTAGCCGTTCTTGGCCTGGTACTCGTCGAGCCATACCGGCTCGCCGTCGTCACGCAGGCGCCAGGTGAGGGGGTGAGTCTCGGCCGAACGCTTGATCAGGTTGGCCGGGCCGAAGGAAGTCAGGGTCATGGGTAGCCCTCGAGCAATTGGGTGACGCCAGCGGGCTGTACGTCACCGAATGTGTCGTCGTCGATCATCAACGCCGGCGCCTTGTCGCAGTTGCCCAGGCAGCACACCGGCAGCAGCGTGAAGCGGCCGTCCGGGGTGGTCTGGCCGAGGCCGATGCCCAGTTTGTTCTGGATCTCGCTGACCACGGACTCATGGCCACCGATGTAGCAGACCATGCTGTCGCACACGCGAATGATGTGGCGGCCAACCGGCTGGCGGAAGATCTGGCTGTAGAACGTCGCCACGCCTTCAACGTCACTGGCGGGAATGCCGAGGATCTCGCCGATGGCGTAGAGGGCGCCGTCGGGCACCCAGCCACGTTCCTTCTGGACGATCTTCAGGGCTTCGATCGACGCCGCGCGCGGGTCTTCGTAGTGATGCAGCTCGTGCTCGATGGCCGAGCGCTCGGTTTCACTCAAGGTGAAACGGTCTGTCTGGATAAGCGTGCTGTTCATGCTTAGCGGTCCACGTCGGCCATAACGAAATCGATACTACCCAGGTACGCAATCAAGTCCGCGACCATCTCGCCTTTGATCACCGAAGGGATCTGCTGCAAGTGGGCAAAACTTGGGGTACGAATCCGGGTGCGGTAGCTCATGGTGCCGCCATCGCTCGTCAGGTAATAACTGTTGATACCCTTGGTCGCTTCGATCATCTGGAAGGATTCGTTGGCCGGCATCACCGGGCCCCACGAAACCTGCAGGAAGTGCGTGATCAGGGTTTCGATGTGCTGCAGCGTGCGCTCTTTGGGCGGCGGCGTGGTCAGCGGGTGATCCGCCTTGTACGGGCCGGCCGGCATGTTGCGCATGCACTGCTCGATGATCTTCAGGCTCTGGCGCATTTCTTCGACGCGCACGATGCAACGGTCGTAGGCATCGCCATTGGCCGCCAGCGGTACTTCGAACTCGAAGTTCTCGTAGCCGGAGTACGGGCGCGCTTTACGCAGGTCGAAGTCGCAACCGGTGGAACGCAGGCCGGCACCGGTGACGCCCCATTCCAGGGCCTCTTTGGTGTTGTACTGCGCGACGCCGATGGTGCGGCCTTTGAGGATGCTGTTGTCCAGGGCGGCTTTCTGGTACTCGTCCAGGCGCTTGGGCATCCAGTCGATGAATTCCTTGACCAGGCGTTCCCAGCCGTTCGGCAGGTCGTGCGCCACGCCGCCGATGCGGTACCAGGCCGGGTGCAGGCGGAAACCGGTGATGGCTTCGATGACCTTGTAGGCACGCTGACGGTCGGTGAAGGTGAAGAACACCGGGGTCATGGCGCCGACGTCCTGGATATAGGTACCCAGGAACAGCAGGTGGCTGGTGATGCGGAAGAACTCGGCCATCATGATGCGGATGGTGTCGACGCGGTCCGGTACCTTGATACCGGCCAGCTTCTCGACCGAGAGTACGTACGGCAGGTTGTTCATCACGCCGCCGAGGTAGTCGATACGGTCGGTGTACGGGATGAAGCTGTGCCAGGACTGGCGCTCGGCCATCTTCTCGGCGCCACGGTGGTGGTAACCGATGTCCGGGACGCAGTCGACGATCTCTTCGCCGTCCAGTTGCAGGATGATACGGAAGGCACCGTGAGCCGAAGGGTGGTTCGGGCCCAGGTTGAGGAACATGTAGTCCTCGTTGGTGCCGGAACGCTTCATGCCCCAGTCTTCGGGGCGGAAGCGCGCCGCCTCTTCTTCAAGCTGCTGCTTGGCCAGGTTGAGGCTGAACGGGTCGAATTCGGTGGCGCGGGCAGGGAAGTCCTTGCGCAGCGGGTGACCTTCCCAGGTCGGCGGCATCATGATGCGCGTCAGGTGCGGGTGGCCCGGGAAGTCGATACCGAACATGTCCCAGACTTCACGCTCGTACCAGCTGGCGTTCGGCCAGATACCGGTCACGGTCGGGATGCTCAGGTCGCTCTCGCTCAGCGCAACCTTGATCATCACGTCGCTGTTACGTTCCAGCGACATCAGGTGGTAGAACACGGTGAAATCGGCGCCGCTCGGCAGGCCCTGGCGCTTGGTGCGCAGACGCTCGTCCACGCCATGCAGGTCATAGAGCATGACGTACGGCTTGGGCAGGTTGCGCAGGAAGGTCAGGACTTCGACGAGCCTGGCACGCGCCACCCACAGCACCGGCATACCGGTGCGTGTGGCCTGGGCGGTGAAGGCGTCAGGGCCAAAACGGTTATTGAGTTCGACAACCACATCCTGGTCGTCTGCCTTATAAGGCGGGATGTACAGAGCACTGCCTGTAGTCATGGTTTTTTATCGCTTTCGGTCAACGTAAAGAATGAAGCCAGGTTTTCGTTCTATAAAAGAAGCGGTGCTGGATCAGACTTC
Organism: Pseudomonas sp. MF6751; assembly: GCF_016613265.1. NCBI lineage: Bacteria > Pseudomonadati > Pseudomonadota > Gammaproteobacteria > Pseudomonadales > Pseudomonadaceae > Pseudomonas > Pseudomonas sp. MF6751. Next base: position 12,139 of record NZ_JAENSV010000013.1, on the reverse strand, counting down.
GTCGGGGCTGCGCAGGTTGGTGACTGCGATTCGCTGTTCGCGGCGCTGTTCCTTTTGAGACGGCATCTCGGCGCGATAAACGCCTTGATCACCGACCACCCAGGACAGTGGGCGACGCTCCTTGCCAATCGATTCCTGCAACAGCATCAAGCCTTGCAGGAACGCTTCGGGACGGGGCGGGCAGCCAGGCACGTAGACGTCCACGGGCAGGAACTTGTCCACCCCTTGAACGACCGAGTAGATGTCGTACATGCCACCGGAGTTGGCGCACGAACCCATGGAGATAACCCATTTAGGCTCGAGCATTTGCTCATAGAGACGCTGGATGATCGGCGCCATCTTGATGAAGCAGGTACCGGCGATAACCATGAAATCCGCCTGGCGCGGCGAGGCCCGGATAACTTCGGCGCCAAAGCGCGCGATGTCGTGGGGCGCCGTGAAGGCGGTGGTCATTTCCACGTAGCAGCACGAAAGGCCGAAGTTGTACGGCCACAGGGAGTTTTTACGCCCCCAGTTGACCGCGCCACTCAGCACGTCTTCCAGCTTGCCCATGTAGATGTTTTTGTGGACTTGGTCTTCTAACGGGTCGGAAACGGTTTCCCGTTCGCCGATGGGGTACTGCTCGTTAGGAGCATCCGGGTCGATCCTGGTGAGATTGTATTGCATTGCCAAAGCCTCATTGTTTCAGCTTCGCTTGCCGCTTGCGACGAGCTTCCGGAGCCCAGTCAAGGGCGCCCACTCGGAACAGGTAGACAAGACCTGCCAACAGAATTGCTATGAAAACGAGAGCTTCGACGAATCCGGTCCAGCCGCTTTCGCGGACGGACACAGACCATGCAAAGAGAAAGAGGGCTTCGATATCGAAGATCACGAACAACATCGCGACCAGATAGAATTTGGCTGAGAGCCGCAAGCGGGCGCCACCTGTAGGCAGCATGCCGGATTCGAACGGTTCGTTTTTGCTGCGGCCCCAGGCTTTTGACCCGAGGAGGCTGGACACGCCGAGCATGAAGGCGCAAAGGCCTACAACACCGAGAAGGAAAATGGCAAAGCCCCAGTTGTGGGCCATGAGTCCTGTCGCGTCGGTCATGCTGGAAATCCTTAACAGAGAGCAAAGGTCTCTGAGCTCGAAAAAGTAACGATGCAGTGACGATATGTCGCACTGCAATCAATCGCGGTGATTTTATGGCTAAACACCGGGCAAGTAAAATTCCCAGGGCGAAATTATTCGGTGGAATAAGCACATAGTGCACCTTCTTGGGGCTGTAGCCCTTGTGGTGTGGGCATTAGCGGGCTTTTCATCAATTATGTTTTGTTTAAGCTGTAACGAAGTTTTCAGGTGCCAAATGATAATGAATATTGTTTGCGAGGGGTGTAAGCGAGTGTTTCTCATGTGGCGCGGGAAGTTACCGTTACTTGCTTGAGTGTCGCTTAGTTGTCGCAACGGTTCTTTTAACCGATCGGATGTGCGCGGATACCGCTCTGGATCAATGTTTTCAGCAAAAAACTATGGATAGGGCGCGGTCAATGTGGGAGCTGGCTTGCCTGCGATGGCGGCGGATCAGCTGAAACACCTGCCTCTGACCCACCGCCATCGCAGGCAAGCCAGCTCCCACCATTGATTTTCGGTGATTCCCAGGCAAAAAAACGCCCCGAACCAGTCGGGGCGTGATTGTTGCGCGGCACTGCGGTTAGGTCTTCCGTGGGGCCGCAGTGGCCGTGTACGCGGTACTTAGTGGAACTGCTCTTCTTCGGTCGAACCGGTCAGCGCGGTCACGGACGAGGTGCCGCCCTGGATCACGGTGGTCATGTCGTCGAAGTAGCCGGTGCCCACTTCCTGCTGGTGCGCCACAAAGGTGTAACCCTTGGCGGCGTCAGCGAATTCCTGCTCCTGCAGCTTCACGTAGGCCGTCATGTCGTTGCGGGCGTAGTCGTGCGCCAGGTTGAACATGCTGTGCCACATGTTGTGGATGCCGGCCAGGGTGATGAACTGGTGCTTGTAGCCCATGGCCGACAGCTCACGCTGGAACTTGGCGATGGTCGCGTCGTCCAGGTTCTTCTTCCAGTTGAAAGAAGGCGAGCAGTTGTAGGACAGCAGTTGGTCCGGATATTCCTTCTTGATCGCTTCGGCGAAACGACGGGCTTCGTCCAGATCCGGCTTGGCGGTTTCGCACCAGATCAGGTCGGCGTACGGCGCGTAGGCCAGGCCACGGGCGATTGCCTGGTCGAGGCCGGCGCGCACTTTATAGAAGCCTTCCTGGGTGCGCTCGCCGGTAACGAATGGTTGGTCGTACGGGTCGCAGTCCGAGGTCAGCAAGTCTGCCGCGTTGGCGTCGGTACGGGCCAGGATGATGGTCGGTGTGCCGGCAACGTCAGCGGCCAGGCGGGCAGCGGTCAGCTTCTGCACGGCTTCCTGGGTCGGTACCAGTACCTTGCCGCCCATGTGGCCGCATTTTTTCACCGAAGCCAGCTGGTCTTCGAAGTGCACGCCGGCAGCGCCTGCCTCGATCATGCTCTTCATCAGCTCGTAGGCGTTGAGTACGCCGCCGAAACCGGCTTCGGCGTCAGCCACGATTGGCGCGAAGTAGTCGATGTAGCCTTCGTCGCCCGGGTTCTTGCCGGCTTTCCACTGGATCTGGTCGGCACGACGGAACGAGTTGTTGATGCGCTTGACCACGGTTGGAACCGAATCCACCGGGTACAGCGACTGGTCGGGGTACATGGATTCAGCGGAGTTGTTGTCCGCTGCCACTTGCCAGCCGGACAGGTAGATCGCCTGGATGCCGGCTTTTACCTGTTGGACTGCCTGGCCGCCGGTGAGGGCGCCCATGCAGTTGACGAAATCTTTGTCGGGACGGAAAGAAGGCTTGGCACCTTGGGTGACCAGGTTCCACAGCTTCTCGGCGCCGAGTTTTGCAAAAGTGTGCTCAGGTTGGACCGAGCCACGCAGGCGGACGACGTCAGCAGCGGAATAAGCGCGGGTCACGCCTTTCCAGCGTGGGTTTTCAGCCCAATCTTTTTCGAGGGCTGCAATTTGCTGTTCGCGTGTCAGTGCCATGGGGAAAAACCTCGTCGCGTCTTGTTTGAAGTATCCGTTTGCCAGCCCGGCATTCGTTGCCTGGGTAGGGTTGCTCGCTGACCAGAAGCTTTGGTGTTCAAGTCAAATCTGACGGAGGTAGGCGACGGGATGAACGATGGGGCTCAAGGGGGAGTTGAGCAGGTAAGGGCAAACTGCGAACGGTCTTCGGGCGTCGTGGGCCTTTGTACGATCCATCAGTGTGTAGCCGGGTTACCTGGTTGGCTTCCGTCCCTCGGGACAACTTCGTTCCAGTCGCAACCAACGTCAAACACACCTTGTGGGCGGTACAGACACGAATCGGCTCAGGTGGGTAGCTTAGAGCGGCGATCCGAAGGCCCTTGCCAGGGCCCCTGATTAGCGGGAGCGAGGCCATCATGCCCATGCTTTTTTGGCTCGTCAAATGTTTTGTAGTGCTTTTTTTCAAGCACTACATCTTTAGTCTAATGCGACTTGCCAGTCAGTTTTCGGTGCTTCAGTTCAGGGTGTCGACCTTGACCCGTAAAGTCAGGTCATCGCGGCCCTGAGTAGAGTAGCTGCGGGTTGTAGAGGATTTGTCCGCCTGGGTTTCACGATTGATGCCGGCCAGGGGGATCCATTCGCCCAGGCGGCCGCTGACGGTTGTGTCGGTGCTTTGCACGTTCACTACATCGGGACGTTCTTGGCTCATGCGGTCACGGTTGGTACTGATGGCCAGGTGTACGGTTTCGCCAGTGACGCTGGCGGTCACGTAAAAACCCTGGGTGACGTTGCGATACTGGGTCTGGTTTTGCAGACGGCCATAGCTGTCCTGTTGCGTGGTGGTCAGCGGTACGCTCTGGCCGACCTGGATCAGCGCAGGCACGCCTTCGCTGGCCTGGATCTGCTGCACGCCACCGTCGCGGCTGGCAGTGCCGTAGCTGATGATGCGGGTCTGGCTGTCACCGCTGTTCTGTTGGTTGTTCTCGTTGGTATCGACGGTGATCAGCAGGCGTTTGGCCGGTGTATCCAATTGGCCGAGCAGTGCGCGCAAGCCCTCGATCCTGGCGGGCTCAGCGTTAACGATAAGCTGGTTGCCGTAGGCGCTGACGGTGCCGTCCTTGCCAATGAAGTTCTGCGCCACGGGCAGCAGGTCGGCGCTGGTGCGGTTGTTCAGGTTGACGACTTCAGTGGCGGCCATGGCGCAAGCGCTGACGGTCATCACGAGGGCGGTGAGCAGGGTGCGTAGGGACATGTCCGTTATCTCTGCGAGTCATTTGCTTGATAGTGCCAGTTTGTCGGCCTGGTGGGTCGCAAGTTGAATCGTAGACGGCAAAATGCCCTGGCAGGCAGGGCATTTTGTGGTGTTGCTGAAATAGCTATCGCAGGCAAGCCAGCTCCCACACTTGAGCGTATTCCAGGGATGTGCTCGGTCAGCTGTGGGAGCTGGCTTGCCTGCGATAAAGGCGATGCGGGCTTGAATCAGCCCTCGCGCACCATATCCACATGCGGAATCCCGACCTCAAGAAACTCATCGCTGACGATCTTGAATCCCAGTCGCTCATAGAACGGTGCCGCATACACCTGCGCACTCAGGAATTGCCGGGTCTGGCCGCGTTTCACGGCCTCGCCAATCACTGCTTCCATCAGCTTGTCGCCGACTTTCAGTCCGCGCCAGTCCTTGAGCACCGATACCCGACCGATCTCGCCGCTGGGCAGCAATCGAGCGGTGCCAATCGGGAAGTCGCCTTCGTATGCAAGAAAATGCATGGCGCCGGCATCGTCCGCGTCCCACTCCAATTCAGGCGGGACCGATTGTTCAGCGATGAATACCGCTTCACGAATGCGCCGAATCTCGTCGATATCCTTTCGCCAGTCCGCGACACTTACGTGAATTTTATTCATCCGCGAACCCCAGGCTGCCTTGCTTGACCAGTTCGCACAGCAGGTCGCGACCGTCTTCGTCGGCCAGCCACTCGCCCAGGTTTTCGCTGTGCAGTGCATCGGCCGAGCACACCAGCTTCAACAGTTCACGCAGTTTGCCCGGCAGGTAACGGCTCTGGCCGCTGGCGAACAGCAGTACGTCGTCATCCACTTCGGACCAGGCCAGGCGTGCGCTCGGGTTGCGCACCAGGATCGCGCCGTCTTGCAGGCTGTTGATGAAGTCTTCTTCGCCCAACTCTTCGCCGGCCACCAGTTCCGGGTAGCGTGGCTCGGTCATGAACTGGCCGAACCAGGTCAGCAGCATGCGCTCATCGCTCATGTGCTCGGCGAGCAGGCCCTTGAGGCGGTCCAGTGCGTCGCCCTGGATCTGGTGCGGGTCGCTGACCGGCTGGGCGTCGGCGTCGGTGTAGCGCTCTTCGTCGGTCAGGTACTGGCTGAGGAAGTCGGTGAAGTGGGTCAGCACTTCAGCGGCGCTCGGTGCACGGAAACCTACGGAATAGGTCATGCAGTCGTCTTCGGCAATACCGAAATGGGCCAGGCGCGGCGGCAGGTAGAGCATGTCGCCCGGTTCGAGCACCCATTCGGCGCTTTCTTCGAATTCGGCGAGGATGCGCAGGTCGGCGTGTTGCAGCAACGGGCTTTCGGAATTGCACATCTGGCCGATCTTCCAGTTGCGCTTGCCCTGGGCTTGCAGCAGGAACACATCGTAGTTATCGAAATGCGGACCGACGCTGCCACCCGGCGCGGCGAAGCTGATCATCACATCATCGATACGCCAGCTCGGCAGGAAGCGGAAGTGCTCCAGCAGCTCAGCCACTTCCGGCACGAACTGGTCGACCGCCTGCACCAGCAGGGTCCACTCGCGCTCGGGCAGGGTGCTGAAAGCGTCTTCGGCGAACGGGCCGCGACGCAGTTCCCACGGGCGCTCGCCGTGTTCGATCACCAGGCGCGACTCGACTTCTTCTTCCAGGGCCAGGCCTGCCAGTTCGTCGGCGTCGATCGGGCTTTCGAAGTCAGGGATGGCCTGGCGGATCAGCAGCGGTTTTTTCTGCCAGTAGTCGCGCAGGAATTCCCGTGCTGTGATGCCGCCCAGAAGTTGAAGAGGGATATCAGGATTCATGTGTAACCTATTGAAAAAAAGCACTTTTAAGACGGGAATAAAAACGCCCGGCGCGGCCGGGCGTCTCAAAGGAGCTTGCTTGGATCAGATGCGCTTGGCTTGTTCTACAGCGTTGCCGATGTAGTTGGCCGGGGTGAGCAGTTTCAGCTCGGCCTTGGCTGCGGCTGGCATGTCCAGGCCGTCGATGAAAGTTTGCAGCGCCTCGGGGCTGATGCCCTTGCCGCGCGTCAATTCTTTCAGCTTCTCGTAGGGGTTTTCGATGTTGTAGCGGCGCATTACGGTCTGGATCGGCTCGGCCAATACTTCCCAGCACGCGTCCAGGTCAGCGGCAATTTTCTGCTCGTTGAGCTCCAGCTTGCTGATGCCTTTGAGGCTGGCTTCGTATGCGATCACGCTGTGGGCAAAGCCGACACCGAGGTTGCGCAGTACGGTGGAGTCGGTCAGGTCGCGCTGCCAGCGGGATATCGGCAACTTGCTGGCCAGGTGCTGGAACAGGGCGTTGGCGATACCCAGGTTGCCTTCGGAGTTTTCGAAGTCGATCGGGTTGACCTTGTGCGGCATGGTCGACGAACCGATTTCGCCTGCAATAGTGCGCTGCTTGAAGTAGCCCAGGGAGATGTAGCCCCAGATATCGCGATCGAAATCGATCAGGATGGTGTTGAAGCGTGCAATCGCGTCGAACAGCTCGGCGATGTAGTCGTGGGGCTCGATCTGCGTGGTGTAGGGGTTGAAGCCCAGGCCCAATTCGTCTTCGATGAAGGCGCGGGCGTTGGCTTCCCAGTCGATCTCAGGGTAGGCCGACAGGTGGGCGTTGTAGTTGCCTACGGCGCCGTTGATCTTGCCCAGCAATGGCACGGCGGCGACTTGGGCGATCTGGCGCTCCAGGCGGTACACCACGTTGGCCAGTTCTTTGCCCAGGGTGGTCGGCGAGGCCGGCTGGCCGTGGGTGCGCGACAGCATCGGCACGGCAGCGAAACGGATCGCCAGCTCGCGGATGGCTTCGGCGGTCTGGCGCATCAGCGGCAGCATCACGTCATCACGGCCTTCGCGCAGCATCAGGGCGTGGGACAGGTTGTTGATGTCCTCGCTGGTGCAGGCAAAGTGGATGAACTCGCTGACCTGGGCCAGTTCCGGCAGTTGGGCCGCTTGCTCTTTGAGCAGGTATTCGATGGCTTTGACGTCGTGGTTGGTGGTGCGCTCGATCTCTTTCACACGCTCGGCGTGCTCCAGGGAGAAGTTTTCCGCCAGGGTGTTCAATACAGCGTTGGCCTCGGCGGAAAACGCCGGCACTTCGCTGATGGCGGGGTGAGCGGCCAGGCGCTGGAGCCAGCGCACTTCAACCAGGACACGGGCACGGATCAGGCCGTACTCGCTGAAAATAGGGCGCAGGGCCTGGGTTTTGCCGGCGTAGCGGCCGTCAACAGGGGAAACCGCAGTGAGCGAAGAGAGCTGCATGGGGTGTTCTCGGACAGTCGGGCAACGAAATGGGGCGCGTATCATACATGAAAAAATCCGCCGGTCCGTCGCCAACTGACCGGCGTATTACGCGTAATGGCTTGAAAACAGCCTGCTGGTGCGACTTATTCGTTGCGCATCAACGGGTAAAGCTCTTTGAGCAATTTGCGTCGGCTGATCACCAACTGCCAGCGATGACCGCCCAGTTGGCGCCACAAGCGTGCCGAACGAATACCGGCCAGAAGCAGGGCGCGGATTTTCGACGCGTTGTTGGGTTGCTGCAGGTTGCGCATGTCGCCATGCACCTGGATGCGCTGGCGCAGGGTGCTCAAGGTGTCCTGGTACAGCGCACCACAGGCGGCGATCACGTTTTCGTGGGCCGGGCCGAAGTGTTCTACCTGGGACTGGATCTGCGGCAAGCGCTTGCCGATGGTGTCCAGCAGGTCGTCGCGCTTGGCCAACTGGCGCTCAAGGCCGAGCATCGACAGGGCATAACGCAACGGCTCGCGCTGCAAAGTACTTGGGTCGCGCTCCAGGGCGCCGATCAGGGCGCGATAGCCTTCACGCAGGGCCAGGTCGTCGCCGCCGTAAACCTCAAGGGTGTCCCTGGGGTCGCGGATCAGCAGGCTGCCGAGCATGCAGGTCAGGCCGGCTTCAGTGACCTGGCCGGTCTTGGCGATCTTGTCCACCAGTACCGCAGCGAGAAAGACACCGCCAAGGGCTGTCAACTGCTCCTGGGTCGGGCTCATGCCGGGTTGCTCCAGGCTTGCGCGACTTCAATCACGCCGCCGCCCAGGCAGATCTCGCCGTCATAGAACACCACGGACTGGCCAGGGGTGACCGCGCGTTGCGGGTCATCGAAGGTGGCACGGTAGCCGGTGGCGGTCTTTTCCAGGGTGCAGGGCTGGTCGCTCTGGCGATAACGCACTTTGGCGGTCAGGCGGCGCGGGGTGCTCAGGTCGATAGGGTTGACCCAATAAATCTCGGAAGCGAGCAGGGCGCCGGAGAACAGCAGCGGGTGCTCGTTGCCCTGGCCGACCACCAGCACGTTGTTTTCCAGGTCTTTGACCAGCACGTACCACGGCTCAACACCTGCGTCTTTCAAGCCGCCGATGCCCAGGCCCTGGCGCTGGCCGATGGTGTGGTACATCAGGCCGTGGTGGCGGCCGATCACTTCACCCTCGGTGGTCTTGATCTCGCCCGGTTGCGCCGGCAGGTATTGCTTGAGGAAGTCGCTGAAGCGCCGCTCGCCGATAAAGCAGATACCGGTGGAGTCTTTCTTCTTGGCGGTGGCCAGGCCGTGTTTCTCGGCAATCTTGCGCACTTCGGGTTTTTCCAGCTCGCCGACCGGGAACAGAGTCTTGGCGATCTGTTCACCGCCCACGGCGTGCAGGAAGTAGCTCTGGTCCTTGTTCGGGTCCAGGCCCTTGAGCAGTTCGGTGCGGCCATCGATATCGCGACGGCGCACGTAGTGGCCGGTAGCTATCAGGTCGGCGCCGAGCATCATGGCGTAGTCGAGGAAGGCCTTGAACTTGATTTCGCGGTTACACAGGATGTCCGGGTTGGGCGTGCGGCCGGCCTTGTATTCGGCCAGGAAGTGCTCGAACACGTTGTCCCAGTACTCGGCGGCGAAGTTGGCGGTGTGCAGCTTGATGCCGATCTTGTCGCACACGGCCTGGGCGTCCGCGAGGTCGTCCATGGCGGTGCAGTATTCGGTTCCATCGTCTTCTTCCCAGTTCTTCATGAACAGGCCTTCCACCTCATAACCCTGCTCCATGAGCAGAACGGCGGAAACGGAAGAATCCACGCCGCCGGACATGCCGACGATGACGCGCTTCTTTTGTGTGTCAGAAGGGGCTGGATCACGCATAGGGTTTCAACGGGTGTCTTGAAAAAGGACGCGATTCTAGCAGGCCTGGGCCCGCAAGGCTAAAGAGAAGGGCGGATCAATTCGAGACTGTGGCGTTGGCCGGCCAGATAATCATCGATGCAACGGATAATCAGCTCGCTGCGCCAGTCGTCGCGCACGGCCATTAGCTCGTCACGGGTCAGCCAGCGGGCGCGCAGGATGCCTTCGTCGAGTTGATAGTCCGGGTGGTGTTTCAGTGCCTTGGCGATAAAGCAGACGCGTTGATAGGTAACCCCATTGCTGGGTGCAGTGTAGAGGTAGATGCCGACAATACCGCTGGCCTCGACATCCCAGCCGGTTTCTTCAAGGGTTTCGCGCACGGCGGCCTCGGTCAGGGTTTCATCCGGGTCCAGGTGGCCTGCCGGCTGATTGAGCACGGCGCGGCCACCCTTGAGCTCTTCGACCATCAGGAAACGGCCGTTGTCTTCAACGATGGTAGCGACGGTGATGTGGGGTTGCCAGGTCATGGGATGCCTCGGTTCAAAGGATGGTGCTGTTTTTGGACAGGATTGCTATCAATGTGTGGCTTGCCTGCGATGGCAGTCTGTCAGTAAGCGAATTAGTGGCTGACACACCGCTATCGCAGGCAAGCAACACACACATTCTGATTCGGTTTCTGCAGTGGGCACGTGGTGCATAAGCAAAATGCATGCTGCGCCGTACATTATATGATTTTACCGCTTGCAAGCCGGGGCGCAGTTTACCTCTCCAGCACAGTCGTTATTGGAGAGCTTCATGAAGCCGATTGCCCACAAAAGCTACGAAGTACGCCTTACATCGCCATTGCCCATTGCCTTCATCCTGTTATGGAGCTCCGGATACATCGGTGGAGCGTTCGGTGTGCGTTATGGCGAGCCTTTCACCATGACGTTCTACCGATTTGCCCTGGCGGCCCTGGTGTTTCTGGGAGTGGCGCTCGCTATCAAGGCCGAGTGGCCTAGGCGGCTTACACCCTACCTTCACGCGGCGGCCGTGGGCTTGCTCTTGCAGGCTCTGCAATTTGGCGGCCTCTACACCGGTATAAGTCAGGGCGTCCCGGCTGGGCAAGCTGCGCTGATTGTCGGGCTGATGCCGGTATTCGTCGTGATCGGCGCCTACTTCTGTTTAGGCGAGCAATTGAGTTGGCGCGACTTGCCAGGCTCGATCCTGGGCGTAGGCGGCGTGGCCATTGTGGTCGGCAGCAGTTTTGCTGGCCCTGAGGCGTCCATCGGCGGTTATGGCGCGGTGGGGTTGGCGCTGCTGGGCATCACCCTTGGCACGCTTTATCAGAAGCGTTTCCTCGGCGGCGTCAACCTGTGGGTGGGCTGTTTTGTTCAGATGGTCACCGCATCGCTGGTCATGTTGCTGCTGGCCTATACCACCGAGACCATGCAGGTGACTCAGTGGGTGCCCTTCGCTGCTTCGGTGGCGTGGATCACTGTAATGAACTCGGTCGGCGCGCTGACCCTGCTGTACCTGATGATTCGGCGGGGTGAGGCGAGTAAGGCGACGAACTTATTTCATGTCATTCCGGCTGTCACACAGATCATGGCGTCAACGGTGTTGGGTGAAGTGCCGAGTGTGGTGGCGATTGTAGGTTTTATTGTGTCAGGGGTGGGGGTTTATTTGATGAATCATTCGAGAGCAAAGTAAACCTCGAATATTGAAGGTTGCTTATCAGGAGAGTACTAATGTTTAAGCACGAAATGGCTGATAAAAAATTATATAGCGATGACATTTGCCGGTCTGGAGGTGGGCTGCGCGTTGATGAAGTTGATTGTCTGAATTTTGAAACTTATGAAGTGGATGGGCGCAAGGGCGTTTCAATATTTTATCTTTATGATGCGCGGATTAATGCGCAAGGGCCAGTTGCCGCATTGGTTCGTTATGCCGGCGGAGCTCTAACGCCGAGGCATAGGCATCTGGGGTGGGAGTTAGTGTTGGTGGTCGATGGTGAACTGGTCGATGACAGAGGGCGCCATACTGCAGGTGCGCTGCAAGTTTACCCGCCTGGCTCTACTCACCAGCTTTCTTCTGCTACGGGTTGTACGTTTCTAGTCGTTTGGGAGCAGCCAGTTCAGCCCGCCCCACGTCAGGATTCAGAGGCCGCAGCATGAAAGTTATCAACGAACTGCAAGCAGCAGAGTTGATTGAAGACGGATGGACAATCATTCCGGGAGGGTTTGGTAGTTGCGGGCATCCTGATGGACTTACTCGAGCAATCAGTGAGCGTTTCAAGCGGGAGGGACGGCCTCGTAAGCTTGGTCTGCTCTTTGCCTCTGCTTCTGGAGATCTTGATGAAAGGGGCGTCGACGTTTTGGCTCAGAGTGGGCTGGTGGCCAAGGCAATTGGAGGGTTCTGGGGGCTTATACCGCGATTGGGAAATATGGCGCTCCAAGGAGAGATAGAGGCGCATAACTGGCCGCAGGGGGTTATCAGCCAGCTGTTCCGTGCGATCGCGGCGAAGAAGCCCGGTGTGATCTCGAAGGTTGGCCTCAATACTTTTGTTGATCCTGATCACGAGGGCGCACGCTTGAATCAGCGAGAGGGAGGCGCTCTCGTTCAGAAGATCGGCGGCCGCGAAAACTGAGTGCAACACCTGACCTTTCCGGTACGGTGCTGCCCCTATGTCCTATTCCGAACTCAGCGTCGAAGAGCGCGCCATCATTCAACTCAGTCAAGCTCAAGGCTTCAGCCT